>JASLMQ010000943.1 GCA_030746455.1 Candidatus Latescibacterota bacterium | reverse complement strand
AGGTGGAAAGCGAAAGCCATCTCGAGCGCGATCAGGCCATCCCGGAACGTACAGCGCGTGTTGCCGCCCTCGTCCAGGCACTTCACGATCTCGTCGATCCCGATCAGGGTGGAGCCAGCCGGCTCTGGCATTTCGAAGGGGATCTCCCTCAGGGCCCTTATTGCGCTGTCCGTATCCGTGACCCACATCCGCATTTCAGAGCCGTTGTTGATGCTGCGAAAGACAGCGTTTGCACAGACGACGGTGGTTTCGTGGCACATACAGCCCGAGGCCGTGAGGAAGTACTCGGCCCCTGTCTTGAAGTGCACGTAGCCGTGGCCTGAACAATCTGGCGCGGTGCCGTCGTCGTTCGAGATCTTCTCGCCCAGGAGATGCCCGACCGCCCAGTCGGGCTCCGCATCGCCCAGCAGATAGCGACCGAGGTCGAAGAAGTGGGATTCCGTGTGGAGGAGTCTGCCCCCACTGTGCTGGACGATGTGGGACACGGTGCCGGCTTCGCCCGCATCAATAAGTCCTTTGACCTTGTTCCACAGCACGCTCCAGCGTCGCAACGTCCCGACTGCAGTCACCAGCCCCCCCTGCTCCGCTGCCGCGATCATCTGGTCCGCCTCGACCAGTGTGGCCGCCAACGGCTTCTCGCAGAAGATCGCCTTGACTCCCGACTCCGCTGCCGCCAACACGCACTCGCAGTGCTGCGGAGCATGGGTCGTGACGCTCACAATGTCCACGGGCACACGGGCAAGCATCGCCTGGCTGTCGGCAAAGAGATGGTTCTCTGGAACGCCGTACCGCTCGCCGAACCGCAGCCGCTTCTCCTCAACCGGATCGGTGGCGGCTACGATCCGTGTCCGTGGACACGCGGCATATCCCGCCCCATGCGAGTACGGGCCGCGCCAACGGGGATAGTCTCCCATCTCGTCGTCGATGGTGCCGCCCATGCGGCCGCAGCCGATCACCGCAGTGTCGTAGATCTCCTTCATGCGTCATCCTTCCACGAGCTGGTGGCGTTGCGTGTGGCCACTGGCTCGAATCCAGGCGGCCTGATTCAGCGAACTGTCGCCGCGAACCATCATTCCGGTTCCGACGCTGCCCCAATGTCCCTCAGCGGCGCCAGCAGGAGCACCACGCCCGCCGCCGCGTAGATACTGAGCACGCCCCGCCAGGTCAGCCAGGTCAGGATCACGCCGGTGATGGATGGGACCAGCACGTTCCCGAAGGTTCCGCCCACACCGTGGACGGCCAGAGCGGTGCCCCGTCGGGGCCTCAAACCACCGGATTACAAATCCGGTGCACGCGATTCTACAACCTGTTGTTAAAACGGACCTTAGGAGACAGGCGTTTGGGCCGCAATCGGTTGCGAGTTAAGCGGAGTGTAACGCAGATGTACCGAGCTTAGCTCACCTATACAAACCGATGGACACTTTGTGGACACCTGGCGGCGGCAGAGCCGGCAGGCTACTTCTACTTCGAGACCGTCGCGCGTGGAGGCGAACCCACAACCTCTACCTTGGCGCCGCTGATCCACGGTTGGGCGCCCGTCTTAGGGCTCTCCCACACTCACGAACGCACCCCAGTAGTATGGATGCGCTGCTCCGTGCTTCTCCCTCCGTTCCCTCATCAACGCCAGGGACGCCTCTTGTAGCGCCCGAGCCTTACCCACACCAGCATTCATCCTGCGATAGAAGTCCGTCATTAACGTCACCGTCTCCTCATCGGGCACCGACCACAGGCTCATGACCACGGTACGCGCACCCGCAAGCTGGAATGCCCGTCGCAAGCCAAACACACCTTCGCCGGTTCGCACCTCTCCCAGACCCGTCTCGCACGCACTGAGGACGACCAGGTCGGTCCCCCAGAGATTCATCCCCGATACCTCCAACGCGGTGAGGATGCCGTCGTCTTCGCCCTCGTCGAGGGGACGCTTGCCCAGATGGTTGGCGCCAGCGAACACGAGGCCGGAGCGCAGGAGCGGGTTCTCGAGGGCCAGTTGGGGCAGGTGTGGTAGACCTGAGACACCGTCGAGCACCAGACCTCGCTGGGATTGAGCCGATTCGAGCCAATCGGACCGGTCCTGATCCTCCAGGAAGAAGCCGTGGGTGGCCAGGTGCAGAACGCGTGGTGTTCTGGTCTCCTTGACGACCTGCTCCGAGGCCCCATCTCCCGCAAACAGGTCGATGCCCAATCCAGAGAGCGTCATAGAAATCCCCTCGGCTTCCGCACGCGTGCCTGGCAGCCTGGCCCAACCAGAGCTTCTCAGATCGGCTGATCGGGGCACACTCTCGGGCTCCGACGGACCCGGACGTTCGTCGCCGGGTGCGCCTGCATCGTCCTCTTGACGTCGAAGGTCATAGTTGGGATCCGCCACGACGACGATGCTGCCCGGGGGGCGATT
The DNA here is from genome assembly GCA_030746455.1 of Candidatus Latescibacterota bacterium. Next base: position 1,961 of record JASLMQ010000943.1, on the reverse strand, counting down.
TGGACCCAACCGCAGCAGGTCTCTTCCCGAGGATAGGTAGTTCAGCTGATAGGACTCGGAAAGGTACCGCCCGTGTTCGTCCTGCAACACCCCGAAGGGAATCTGGTTCAACTCCCCATCGGGGGCAAGGTAGATGGTCTCGGCATCACCGATGGATGCTCGCAAGGGGGCAAGGACCAGGTCGTAGAGGCGTCTTCCCCTCTCCGCCAGCAGGCGCTCCGACTCGGCTTCACCCACACGCCCGATTGTCACGGCGGAGCGCTCCATCTTCTGGCGGAAGGCGTGAACGGCCTTGTCAATCGGTTCCGCCTCACCCGGATCGACAAGCAGTGGCACTGCCGCGTGGCGAGCGCCCAACACGAAGGTAAGGTAGCGCGGGGTAGCCCATTTCATCCAGATTCCGGGTGTGGCAAAGTTCCACGGCCTGTAGCGGACATATTCCACAAGTATGGCGCCCGGTTCGATTGCTGCGGCAACCTGGCTTGCGTCAACCTGGTGGTCTTGTCGTCTAGCCGCATAGATCATGCTCAGGCCTGCCAGCTGCCCCTCGAGACCATCCCTTTCATCTTGCAGTTCGTCAATGCGGCTTCTGTAGGCTCCTGCTTCCATCTCGGCCGGGCCCGCCAGTACCATCGTGGCCAGTGTGGAAGCCGTCGCGTGGAGCCTTCTTGCGGCTTCGCCGAACTCCGGATCCTCCGATGTGAGCAACGCCGTACGTTCCATAGACAGAGCGTCCAGGACCAGCCCCTTGCGGCGGAGTACCGCATCGGCCGCTCTGCGCAAATGCTCGGCGTTGTCCGGAAGCTGCCGTGCCACCGGGTTGTTCGGAACCTGATGCACCACCAGGGTCAGCAGCATATCGAGTCGATTCGCCACTGTGCCGAGGAATTCGAACTTCTGCCGCTCCGAAGCAAGGGAGAAGACGTTGTCGATCGTTAGTTCGTCGATGGCCAAAGCACGTTGCAGCAGGGGCAAGGCACTCCGCCGACGATCGAGGGAAGCCTCAAGCACCGCCAGGCCTTCCAAGGACTTCGCCACGTGCGGGTGGTCCGGACCCAATGCCTTCACATGGATGACCAACGCCCGCCTCAGCAAGGGCTCAGCTTCCCGGACCTCCTCCCCGGCTAGATGAAGTCCCGCTAGATTGGTAAGTGCCATCGCCACATAGGGATGGTCCGGACCGAGGGCTTTCTCAAAGATGGCCAGGGCCTTTTCGTGGAGGTACCCAGCCACAGAGTACATCCCCTGGGTGCTATAGGATACGGCCAGGTTGGTCAGAGCCCCAGCCATACGGGGGTGGGCCAGACCCAAGGTCTTCACATCTCTGTACAGCGCCTGCCCGAGAAGGGAATCAGCTTCGGAATACCGGCCCTGCTTTACGTAGAGGCACGCGAGATTGCTCAGGTACATGGCCACATCGGGGTGGTCGGAACCCAGAGCCTTCTCAGAGATGGACAGAGCCCGCCTCAGGAGTGGCTCAGCATCGTCAAACTGCCCCTGGGCGTCGTAGGATATCGCCAGATTTCCGAGCGACTGTGCCACTTCGGGATGGTCCGGACCCAGAGCCTTTTCTCCTATGGCCAGAGCACGCTTCAGGACCGGCTCGGCCTGGGGAAAACGCCCCTGCTGCAAGTATACTGCCCCCAGATTGGACAGGAATAGTGCCACATCGACATGGTCTGGACCCAGAACCTTTTCTCCTATGGCCAGAGCACGCTTCAGAAGCGGCTCGGCCTGGGTAAAACGCCCCTGCCCCGAGTATGCTGCCCCCAGATTGGACAGGGAAAGTGCCACATCGGGATGGTCAGGACCTAGAGCCTTCTCACCTATGGCAAGAGAACGCTTCACAAGCGACTCGGCCTTGGGATACTGTCCAAGGTCTAGGTAGAGTTGGGCCAGATTGCCCAGGGATTGCGCGACGTCAGGATGGGCCGGACCCAGGGCCTTCTCCCGACTGGCCA
>JASLMQ010000942.1 GCA_030746455.1 Candidatus Latescibacterota bacterium | reverse complement strand
GCGCCCGAAACAGCTGATTCGCGTGCAACCGCCTGGGTCCATCATAGACAAGCTTCAACCGTGCCATGAGACTCCCTTCACCTGCTTCTGCTCAGCTCAGTGACGCCCAAGGGTGCTAGCACATTCGACTATGGCTCTCATGTTCTCCGGTTCGGCTCAGTGTGCGATGGCTTGTGATGGTAAGGCACTGCGTCTCTCTCATTCTGCCAAACTCACTTCTCGCACGGCTCGATTCAAGCCATCATGTCGGCCTGCGCCGAAAACACCTTGTTGATTCCAGTGGCGATCGCATCGCAGATGTCTTCGCTGTAATCATACCAAGTAGGAATTCTCACGGCTCTGGTCAGGTAGTCCAGACACTGTGGACACATGTCGCGCGCGTACTGGGGAAGATACTCCGGCTTTGTGCCACTCCACGGCAACCCATCGGAAGCCACGGACTTCCTATCCAGGATGTGCTCCCAATGTGGGTATATGTGCCAATCCCTCACCTGATTGTCGTACACTCCACCTGCCCGGACACCTTCGGCCCGCAGAGCCTCTATGGCCCACTTGGCCGAGTCAGCGTCGGGTAGATACATGAAGATGCATGTGCCCGTGTCGCCCTCAGGGTCGGATACACGCTGCAACGTCACATGGTCGGGCAGGGCGAGGCCCTGGGTGATCCTGCGTTTCGCGGCCCTGTAGCCGGACATCATAAGGGTGGCCTTCTGAATCTGAGCCAGCGCCACGGCGCCCTGAAACTCGCTCATGCGGTAGTTCTCCCCGCAGAACAATTCGCCCTCCCTGCGCTCGGCCTCATATCGGTTCGGGCGCCAACAGGCCGCACAGTCGTGCCACGATTGCGCGCGGGTGTACAGCCATTCGTCGTTCGTAGTAATGAATCCACCCTCGCCGGATGCAAGTATCTTGGAAGCGCCGAAACTGAAGCACCCCACAGCGCCGATTGACCCCAGCATGCGGCCCTTGTAACTGCCGCCGTTCGCCTGGGCGACGTCTTCGATGACGGGTATATCGTGTCTTCCGGCGATCGTCATGATCTCGTCCATCTGTGCCGGCAATCCGGACATATGTACCACGATGATCGCCTTGGTGCGCGGCGTAATCATCGCCTCCAGCCCCTTGGGGTCCAGCGTCAGCGTATCATCAACGTCCGCAATGACGGGGACGGCATTGCACGTGCCGATCACAGCCGCAGACGCAAAGAACGTGTACCCCGGCACGATCACCTCGTCTCCGCTTCCGATACCCATTGCACGCAGCGAGGCAATCAAGGCTGAAGTACCCGAGTTGACAGCCAGACAGTAGTCCGTACCAATGTACTTCGCCATGGCCTGCTCGGCCTCCAGGACCTTCGAGGCCTCGTTGTAATAGCGGTATACATTCCCGACCTTGATCCCTTCCGCATTCCTGCGAATCACCTCGACGATTTCTTCTTTCACCCCGGCAGGGTACTCCCAGAGGTCCAGAAGTCCTTCCAATTCCTCGATGTGCAATTTGCCACTGTGAGGGCCGAGCTTGCTTACCGCTTTGGGTCCGCCATCGATCGCCAGTCTTTCAGACATCTGAATACCTCCCGTTCACGGTCACAAAAAGACAGAGACCATCATGCATCGGTCTCCCTGCACACGTCTACTTCCGTGCGAGCGTTTCAGATCTCCATCTTCAGGACTTCGTCCAGTTGCCCGGTCACCTTGCGGAAGGCCTCCGCGACCCGGTCGAGGCACGACGCCGCGTCCCGATACAGGCTGCCACCAGGGATCTGCGTCCCAACCTCTGCGCAACGCTTCTACGCAAGCTGGTACTTCTCTTCTCGTGACCCGCTCGACGGTCTTGGTAAAGACTCCGATTCTCGTGGGTACTCTATCAGATCCCTAGGACTGTAGCCAAGGACGGTGGGGGCTCTCCCTTCCGAATGCACACACCACAGATCTACTTCTCTTTTTCCATTTTCCTAACCGGGCTCTTCAGGGCGGAGTCATACAGCTCCCGAAACGCCTTGCTCCCGTCGTCCTCCAACACTTCAGTCTTCGACCCGGGCTCGGAAATGGGTTGCGCATCTTCCGGGTAGACCTGATGCAGCCTTTCCTTGCTGCAGGCGTAGTAGGTCGCCTCCCCGCTGGATCTCACGTACCTGTACAGGTGACGCGGCGGGTCCACCCAATCGTGCTCGACCCGGTAACGGCTGAGTGCCTTCGTGTCGATCTCGACGCCCAGGCCGGGCGCCTCTGGCACACGGAGGAAGCCTCCGTGGATTTCGTGCTTCTTGGCGACCAACTGGGAACGCCAGATGTTCATACACGTAATCGCCGGCCACCTGGCCTGGGTCAACACCGAACCCAGATGCGCGGCCCAGGCCGTTGTGATGCCCGTCCCGACGAGTTGCAGCCAGAAGGGCTTGTTCGCTTCCTCGCAGATGGACGCGTTCTGCCGCAAATGGGCAGCGCCCCCGCTCAGCACGAATCCGTCCGTGACGTCTTCGGTCAAGGCGGTCAGAACGGGCGGGATACCGTAGTGCATCGCCAGGGGTCGATTGATGCGCCTTCGAATCTGCCGGTTCCCTGCAACGTCGTCCTGGGGGATCGGTGTCTCGATCATTGCGACTTCCGGGTAGGCCTCGAGCTCCTTCAGGTGCGGTACGGCATTGGCTGAGTTCGCGAGTGTGCTGTTGTAGTCCAGATCCAGGTGAAACCCCTTGGGTACGACGCGCTGGACGGCCCGGATACTGGCATGCAGATCGAACCAGGGCCTCGCCTTCAGCTTGGCGCTCATGTACCCAGCTTTGACCGCCTGGCGGCATTCCTCGGCCCATCCCCTCGCGGGCATGTCCATGTTCCACCAGGAAATCGGGCACCAGTCCCGGACCTTTGTGCCCAGCAACCGGTATACAGGAACGCCCTGCGCTTTGGCGATCCCGTCGAACAGAGCCATCTGCACCCCGGCACCCAGACCGTCCTCCCACATGAGTTCCGCGGCGTATCTTCCCTTCACCCGTTTGTCGATGTCCGAAGGCACCTTCGCCCAGGTATAGTTCGGTATGGTCTCTCCCAATCCCTCGATTCCGTTGTCGAAGGTGAGTCTGCATATCTGGGAGATCCGCCAGTGAGGCAGCCAGTACTTCAGGTGCTTGCCGGCATGAGCCTTGAACGGAATGTCCAGATGGATCAGTTCGATTGCCTTTACTCTCATAGCTCCTCCCTTGTGAACACTGAGGCAGCCCACGAGCTGAACTACAGGGGCGCACCGCGGCAGCCGCTGCATACCGTTAGAGGAAACCGTCGGGATCCAGGCTAGCTTCCTTCATCCGCTTCACGTAGTAAAGATAATGCTCCAGGGACACGTCGGGAGGCACGTGGTGGTCGCACCAGGGGAGGTATCCTCCCTCCTTGAGCAGCGGTGCCACGTGAGCCAGCTCCGCGTCGATCGCCTCCGGCCCGGCGATCATCGCCCGCTTGTCGATCCCGCCCATCAACCGGAGATCCCGGCCGAACTGCTCACGCAGCTGCACCGCATCCATCCCGGCGACCCGCTCCATGGGATAGAACCCGTTCACCCCGCCCTCGATCCAGAGCGGCATGAGCGACCCGGAATCCCCGT
>JASLMQ010000941.1 GCA_030746455.1 Candidatus Latescibacterota bacterium | reverse complement strand
CCAGCGTGGTCTTGCCCGCCCCCGGGGCACCCGAGACGAGCACGATCTTTCTGGCATCATTCTTCATGCCTGTGATCTCTCTGGTTCACCATCGACTCAGTCAAGCTCAGTTCAGCCATCATCGCTTGGCATCCTGAGGTGCTGGCGTACTCACTTGGACACGATCCAGTAGGCATCGGCCATCTCTCCGTTGCTTTCGAACGGATCACATTCGTGGCTCCCGTACACCTCCCACCGCTCGAATCCTGCCAGCCGCAAGAGCAACTGGAACTCCTCCTTGTGGATCCACCGGTCCCGCATGGGTACCTGGACCGTCTCGCCTTCGTGCCTGAAGAACCACGTCCAGGTCTCCGTCTGCGACGCCAGGTCACACACTCTGGTGTGCCAGACCTCTATCGGGCTATCGCTCTCGGGGTGGCTGAACTCACCGAAATCCTCTACCACCGGAGGGGTCTTCTGGTAGGGAATCAGGTCGCTCTCGTAGGACGGGATGTAGAAGTTCAAGAGGAGACGTCCCCCCGGCGCCAGACAGTTGTAGACGCGCCGCAGGCAGGCGATTTGGCTCTCCTGAGTCGGCAGCACCATGATGGAGCTGGCGGGTATGAGGATCGCCTCGAACGGATGGTCGTAGTCGAAGTCGACGAGGTCCTGCTGGGAGATCCGTTCGTCGATGTCAGCCAGACCAAGATCGGCCGCCTTCCGCCTAAGTACGTCCAGCATGGGAAGCGAGATGTCGAACCCGGACACGTCGAGCCCGTCCGACAGCATGGGCAGCATGATCGAGCCCGTTCCGCACGCCGCCTCGAGTATGGCGCCTCGAGTGCCCCGCAGCTGCTCCCTACAGAAATGAAGCTCACGTTCGTGCTGTGCGGAGCGTCCGCCGGTCTCGTTCCACTGGTCGTAGATCATCGCCCACCAGCGGCTGTCGTAGTTGCGCCCTGTCTCTCGCAATTGTGTACCCATACTCTCGCTGGGCTCTGGAGTACGCGTCCGAGGCCCTCGGTTCCGTACTCCTATCCCCGGGGTCGCCTCTGAGTCACGACTCAGGCTTATCCACCCACATGAAGAGGTCGATCACGTTTCCGTCGGGATCCTTGAACCACGCAGATCGTGATCCCCAGGGCTGCGTCGTGAGCGGCTTCACCCAGTCCACGCCGATCTTTTCCAGCCTCTCGAACTCGGCTTCCACGTCCTCAACCTGGAACTGGATGACCATTCCCCTGTTCTCGCCACCGTCGAACAGGCCCGGAGCCAGGCTGTTCTCCAACTCGATACTGGCGATGGCGAGGATCCCCTGTTCGAGATCGAATTCCACATACCGATCACCACACTCCCTGTCGCTCTGGAACACCAGCTTGTAGAACTCACAGAGCCTTTTCACGTCCTTCGTGACAAGACAGCAGTGCGTGAGCTTCATCGCGGACACCTCCAGACCATCGATTGGAAGTAGGCCTCGCCGTCTCCGGGACGAAATCCCTTGAAGGAGACCGACTCGAACCATCTCCCAACGGTTCCGGCGATCTCCTCGTCCGTCTGGAACGAGAAGAACCGTTTGGGATCGTAGTGGTCATCCTCCCAGACGCCTTCGAACGCGCTGCCCCCCCACTGCCCAAGGTAGAACAGCCCTCCGGGCTTCATCACCGCCCGGATCTCAGAGAGTACGCCGGGGAGGTCTCGCTTGGGGACATGGAGAAGGCAGTTCAGTGCCCAGACCGCCTCGAAGCTGCCGGGCCTGAAGCCCAGACGAAACGTGTCCATGCGGAGTGCCGGCACGCTCTTATCTCGGCAGAACCGAACCATCACGGGTGAGAGATCGATGGCGACGACCCGGAGGCCATTCTCCTGGTAGAACCTCGAGGATATACCTGTGCCAGCCCCAATCTCCAGCAGCGTGGTCCTCCCTTCTGCCCTTACAAGCTCGAGGAACGCCGCGCGCACGGCCCGTTTCCACTCAGGGAGGGTGCTCTGGTCTCGCTCTTGCGCATGGCTGTCATACGCCTGCACGAGCGCTCTCTTCGTGTCAGCGTCCATCGGCTCGATCCTAGAATCTGTCAGACCACCAGATGTAGCCAGGGCTTAGGGGGAACAGGGCTGACAGAACGGGGGTGACGCTTGCAGACGCCCTTACTACAGGCATTGAACAGACGCTAACGGCGGAGCGATAGCCTAGAACCAGCTGGGTCAGGTGCGCCTGGGGAATCTCAACCGTCTGCTCGGCTCTCTCGGATGAGTCCATAGTCTGCACAGCCCCACCTGAGATCCTGAGCCCAGCGTCCCCGATGTCTGTCGTGAAGAGGATCCGATGGCGTCTCGCGCCCAGACCCGCGTCTTGGGCTCGGCGCGAGAGCTCCCCTTCGAGGCCGACGAAGAGGCTACGAAGGTCGGTGATCCGGGCCACGATCCTGTGGTTCCGGGGATACTCGATCTCCCATCTGCATCCCACAAGGCTCCCGACCTGGCCGAAGGGGTGGTCATAGGGCAATCTGAACTCCACCGTCTCGATACCGGCTCGCCGGGCCGATCTCCCGATGTGGGAAGCAAGCGACTCAAGCACCTTCGGATCCCGTCCCTCGATCTCCGAAACCGCGTAGCGGGTCGGCTCCCCGGTCTCGCTGGCCTCCTTGACGTCCCTGTATGACATCGCGGCGTATCCGCGCAGTCTGCCGGCGGCGTCCACCGACACGACGGTCTTCCGTGGCTTGGGGTATCCACGCATGACGGCGAAAAGACCCTCGAAGTGTGTCCAGTATCCAGGCCGAACGTGGCTGCAGTTCCTGGAAGCGTTGAGACGGTTGTGGAGACGGGCGATGGCCGGACCGTCAGTGGCCCGCATAGCGCGGAGAGGAACGTCAGATCTCGCACGAAGCAGGTCGGAGGGCTGGACGTACATCTTGGATTCGGCCATCACGGGAGCGAACCCGAACCTGTGGTAGAAGTCCTTGATCCCGTGCAGCATGCACATCGCATACTTCTCGCGCACCATCCGCTCGAGGGCACTGTTCAGGACACGTGTGGCGTAGCCCCTGTGCCTGTGGGCCTCTGCCGTCTCGAGCTGGCTGATGCCGCCGGTCTTCTCGCGCGCAGAGCCGATCCTCATCCGTCGGACCATGACGTGGAGGGAGCTCAGCTCTTCCGATTCGTCTCTCAGGCACACCCTCCACTCCCTGTCGGTCCCCGCGATGTTCTTGTGCCAGGAATGCTCCAGGAATAGCTCTGCCAATCACACCTCCACAAAGGGATGTCGCCCCATATTCGCGAGCTCAAACTTCCGTCTGTTCCCGCGCCGGTGCGCGCCAAAGGTGCTGGACGGGCCTCAGTAAAAGATAGGACCTTGCTGACATTTCGCAGGTTACAAAAGAAGAGGCCGTGAATGAAACCTCACGACCTCCGGAATCCGATGGACGGCACCACATACCGACCGGATCTCCATCACCTCTCACACGCCGTGTTCGGTACGGGCGATGATCTCGTCCTGCAGGTCCTCCCACAGGGCGGTGAACGGGGCACTGTACCCGGCCACCCGCACCATCAGGTCACCGTGCTGCTCCGGACAGCGCTTCGCCTCCAGGAGCATCTCCCGGTTCACCAGATTGAACTGACACTGCTGTCCCCCATTCAGGAAATGGCCCTGGATCAGTGCCGCGATCTTCTCGACACCGGAATCGCCGGTCAACAGCCTGGGGTCCAGCTTCACGTTCAGCGTGGTCGCCGTCGGCAGCAGGCGGTGCGGCAGCTTCGCCACCGAGTTCATCAGGGCCGTCACCCCCTCACGGTCACGTCCCTGCACGGCCCCGAGGCTGTCGGCCATGGTCTCGCCGTCGGCCCTTCCATCGGGCGTGGCGCCGGTCACCCGTCCGAACTCGATGTGCATGTTCTCGCCGCCCGCGGTCGTACCCAGGATGTACTCCCCACCCCGAAAGGGCTTGTGTCTGCTGAACACATCCGCGAAGGTCTCGATGATCCGGCCGGCGGTGCCATCCACCTTGTCGTGATCGTTCCCGAAATGCAGAAAGGTGTTCAGGATGCGCTGCCGCAAGGCCTCCCGATCCCTCCAGTTCGCACGCAGGGCCTCCGCCAGCTCCCGCAGGGTCAGGGCCTCCTCTACGAACACGAGCCTGCGAATGGCCTCGAGCGAGTCGGCGAGATTGGCCGTGCCGATTACGTCCCAATTGCAGTGGTTGTAGCGCGCTCCCCCCTGGGTATATCCCCTCGCATTTTCGATGCAATCGCTGACGACCAGGGAGGCGGCCAAGTTGCCCCCGGGCTCCTCCGCGGCCTCCCGATCGCGCGCCACGGCCGCCCGGTGGGCGCCTTCCGCAGCGAATGCCATGGTCTCTTCAAGGGCATCCCAGAGCGCCTCATCCCCGTCGATCGCCTCCAAATCCGCTCCCGGACCCAGAGCGGGCTCCAGCCCCAGCATGAGCCGAAGCATCTTCGGCATGTTGATGAATCCCTCGACTGACCCCATCTGGGCCTTCCCGGTCACGATGACCTCGTGACAGCCCGAGAGGGAGAAATCCCTGGCGTCCTCCGTACGGACCCCGATCTTCTCGAGGGCAGGCATGATCTGCTCGTCGCTGCAGAAGTCAGGATTCCCGGAATGGGTCCGCAATACGCGTATGGCCCGCTCGAGCAATCCCGGCGGGGTGTTGCGATTCCATCTCAGCCCCACCTGCGGACGGTGGAGCCGAAGGTCCTCCGTCACGTCCAGGCAGAGGGCAGTCACCTCGTTGCTTGCATCATTGCCGTCCGCCTTCACGCCACCCAGTGTCAGGTGCTGGTGCGCACTCACACCCGCCTGCGCGCCGGCGAACTCGAAGTACTTGATCCACAGGCAGCTGACCAGTTCCCGGGCGAAATCGGGCGTCAGTGTGTTCTGCTCGACCTCCTTCTTATAGAACGGATACAGGTACTGATCCACCCGCCCCGGGGCATCAGGCAGGAAGAAGAAGCAGAACCAGACCGCCTGGCAGGCCTCCCAGAAGCTTGCCGGTGGCTTCGCCGGAACCCGGAGGCAGTTGTCCGCCATGGTCTCCAGCTCACGCCGTCGGGTCTCGTCTTCGGTCTCCCTTGCCAGAGCCTGGGCCTGCTCCGCGTATCGCCGGCAGAACGCGATGTAGCCCTCAGCGACAGTCCGCAATGCCTCGAGGAACTGGCGCTTCGCGTCCGCCTCCTGTCCATCGGGCGTCAATCGGCCGATCCGTCGATCGATCTGATCGATCAGGCCCTCGAATCCCACGGCCAGGATCCGCTCGTAGTCCATCGTCGTGTGGTTACCCGCCCCGCTGAGCAGGCCCTCTCGAAAGAGGACTTGAACGTCTTCGGTCACCGGCCAGGGGCTGAGCCAAGTCCTCCGGTCGAAGATCCGCGGCGCTGTATGGTCTTCCGGATCGTGCGCCATGCACGACTGCGAACCCACGATCAACTCCCCGTCCTGGATCACGACGGTCCGGTTCCTGCAGAAGTGCGCAAAGGCCTTCGCCTCGCGTATGACGGCCGGCTCGCCCTTGGTCTGCGCGAACGACTCCGTCCTCAGCCGCTCGGCCTCGGGATCGGTTCCCCTCCGGCTCCGAAGGGCACAATCGCGTAGATCGGCAACTCTCTGGTTCATCGGTCGGATCCCCGTGGGTTACAAGGGCGCTGCCTGGGCCCTGTCTAGTTTCGCCGATGGGCCTCTATTCCTCGAGAAGAATCGACAGCATCTTCTCGTGGTCATTCAGAAACGACTTTGCCACGACGAAGTGCTCGGTGTCTGTGTAGGCAACCTTCCGTATGCCGTCATCGAACAGCTGGTAGATCCAGGCGTGCGGGTAGGCCATGATAATTGGCGAGTGCGTGGCAACGATGAACTGGGAGCCCTCGGACGTCAGCTCATGCATCCTCGGCAGAACCGCCATCTGCCTGTTGGGAGACAGGGCCGCCTCCGGCTCGTCCAGGATGTAGAGGCCGTTGCCAAAGAAACGCTTCGTCAGGAGGGACAGGAAGGACTCGCCGTGCGACTGCTCGTGCAGGCCCCGCTCCCCATAGGCCGGACCGATCTTGGGTGCGTTGGCTTCTACCTCGTCGAGGTGCTCGATCTCCGTCGCGAGGTTGAAGAAGCTTTCGGCCCTGAGGAAGAAGCCATCTCGCGGCGTCTTCAGCCCCCGCGTCAGTACGAGGTACTCGTGGAGCTCAGAGTGCGAGGCCCGAGTCGTGAAGTTGAAACCCCGGCTGCCGCCTTCCGGGTTGAAGCCGAAGGCGACGGCGATCGCCTCGAGGAGGGTGGACTTCCCCGCGCCATTCTCGCCGATGATGAAGGTCACACGAGGATGGAGTTCAAGACGGTCCAGGTTCCTGACCGCGCTCAGGCTGAACGGGTATGCATCGAACGACTCCACCCGGTCACGGTGGAGGCCGATCTCCAGGAGAAACTGCTTTTCGCCGGTCACGATGGATCAGTCCCAACCCTGCTCATACAGAGCTCGTCTGCTATGTGCTTGCGGTACGCGTCCAGATGGAGCGTCATCCATTCGGTCATTCGGCCCCTTGTAGTCTACGACTTCCTCAGGGTTCAGCCAAGCCCGGAATTCTCCGTCGGCGTCCCTCGAGAACCGGATAAGATGCGCATCAGACGTCACACCCTTGCCCCACGGGACAGGCCAGTTCGCAGGCCCTGCAGTACTTGATGAGGGAGATCGGCGTCCCCCCAGGGCTCGTTGATTCCTTCTCAACTCGGTTCCTGTCATCCTCCTCCATCTGCAGCTGGCACCGTTCCCTTGCGTATCTACCGGATGCGAAGGCACGCTGAGGGCAGGCTTCCCAGCACGGGTGATCACAGCTGTCGCAGGGGGTGTACGCCACCGGGCCGGTGAGAGTCAATTCCCCGTCCACCAGGAGTGCCCGCAGCCGAACACGCGGCCCATACTCGGGCGTGATGAGAAGGTTATTGTCCCCGATCGCGCCCATCCCGGCCAGGACCGCGGCATCTTTCAGATATGCGGCCGGTGAGTATGGAAGGGGCCAGCTCTCCAGGCCATAGTGCGTGTGGAGGCGTGCCTCCAAATCCTTCAGGATGGCCTGCAATCTGTGGTTCCCGGCAGTACCCCCCTCGACGCCCCACCAGTCCAGCTCCGGCCTGGCCTCCTCGTGCGCGAGGCTCACAACCACCACCGACCTGCCTCGTTCCGACCACTCGGTTGTCTCACGGGACAGATGCGAGGGAGACTGCAGGAGGTCGGATACGCTCGTGATCCCCGCCGAGGAGACTCCAGTGGTTCTGGCGAGTTCGACGATGCGAGCGGAAACGCCGTCTGGTAGCTGTTCGGTCACGTGGCTCGCCTCCGAGTTGGTATCCGACTACGCGTTGAGCCATTCACTATCGAACACCCGACACCCGATCCCGTCCTGGCCCATGGAGCTGCGCGCAAAGAGGACGATGTACTGGGACTCATTAAGGCGACCGACCGTGCTGTAGGCGAAGGTCCCGGCCTCGATGACCCTATGGTCCCACGTCTGGCCATCGTCGTCACTGAAGTAGATGGCCCCCTGCTGGCGCTCGCCCCCCCCTTGCCCTGTGGATGTGGGCAGGCTGGATCCGTTGGGGATCGAGAACAGCAAACGCCGGTTGACACGGGCAAGCGTCCCGTGGCAGAGAACGCCGCTGATGCCGACCAGGAAGGGCTTGGACCACGTCCTGCCGGAGTCGGCCGAGGTGTGGGCGACGCGCTGCATGCGACCGGGACGCAGATCGGTGAGGGGCGCGTGGCTCTCCAGCATGGCGGGTGAGTTCAGCCTGCGGACCACAAGCAGCTCTTCTCCATCACCGATGGACACGACCGAGGCTTCGTTGGCCAGGTAATCCGTGATGAAGCCTTCAGCACGCCAGGTTTCCCCCTGGTCGTCGCTGATGATGGCGGCGGAACCGGACTGGGGATGGTTTCGGAAGTTATCGGTGACGGCCTCGCCTTCGGGCACGACGGTGACCGGTCCTCCCAGCACGTACCGGCCCCGGTGCGGTCCCTCGGGTATGACATGGACCTGGCCGATCGGGTTGAACATGATGAAGATGCCGTCCGCATAACGTTGGTTCAGCGGGCTGCGGTCGCCCAGGAGGGCTTCCATGGTCCATGTATGTCCACCGTCGTCGGAATCGAATCGGCACAGCACCATCGGCGTGTCCCTGCCCGCCGCGTCGATGTCGATGCCGGTGAGATCCCGCATTTTGCGATGATCTCTCTCGTAGACATCTTCCGTCAACCGCATGTTG
>JASLMQ010000940.1 GCA_030746455.1 Candidatus Latescibacterota bacterium | reverse complement strand
TGCCGGGTCGGTTCCGGCCCTCACGCTCAATCTCTTCCTGGCCTGGTCGGCCGAGGGGCAGGTGCGCTGGGGCGACGTTCGGCTCTACGATGTGACCGACGAGCCGGTTCCGGAGCGCAAGGTCCATCTGGCGGTGGTTTCGGGGAATCCGAGCCGCCCTGAATCTCCTGCTGTGTGTCTCGATTTTTATACCGACCGGCTGGACGATATCGCCTCCCGGAGGGTGGACCTGGTCTGCCTGCCGGAGTTGATCAATACGACCGGCCTTTCCGGGGACCCGGTCGATCTGGCCGAGCCGATCCCCGGGCCGAGTTCGGATCGCCTGTCCGAGAAGGCGATGAGCCACGGGTTCTACGTGGCGGCCAGCATTCTGGAACGGCAGGGGGATGCAATTTACAACACCGGCCTGCTGATCGACCGCACGGGCGGGGTGCTGGGGAAGTACAGAAAGACGCACCTGCCGATCGCCGAAGGGCTGCTGCGCGGGCTTGCGCCGGGGGAGACCTACCCGGTCTTCCGCACCGACTTCGGGACGGTGGGCCTTATGATCTGCTATGACGGCCATTTCCCAGAGGTCGCCCGCATCCTTTCCCTTGCGGGCGCCGAGGTGATTCTGTTCCCGAACATGGGCGACGGCCGGGAGGAGGGCGGCCTGTGGGAGTCAGTCGTCCGGACCCGGGCTGTTGACAACCAGGTCCACGTTGCGGCGGCCGTGAACAGCGGCCGATCGTGTATCGTTAGCCCGCGAGGGGAGCTGCTGTCGGCCGCCGATGCAGAGCCCGGCGCGGTGGTGAGCGCCCGGTGCGAGATCGGCAGCAGCCTGCGCGACTACTCGGGGCGGCCCATCGGGCGACGATACCACCAGCTGCGGCGTGTCGACACCTACGAGGCCCTGCTGGCCTCTACATGGGATGGGTAGGGGATGGGTAGCCGACCGGCGGGCGGACGCCGGCATCTGTGGGCGGTCGGGGTTGCCCTCGTGCTGGGGATCGCCGCCTTGGCGTACTGGTGGATTCGCGTCCCCGGGAGGGTCGTTGTTCGCACCGTGCCCTCGGGAGTGCGGGTGTCCGTGGACGGGGAATCTCGGGGAACGACATCGGACTCGGGCCTGGTGGTCCTCTTCGATGAGCCGGCGCGCCACCTCGTGGTGTGCACCGCGGCCGGATACGAGAGCGACTCCAGCACCGTCTCCCTGGACTTCGGCCAGGTCGTACGGCTGGATGTGGTTCTCAATCCGCTCGGAATGGCGTACATTCGAGGTGGCACGTTCGGGATGGGCGATCCCGACGGTGACTACAACGAGCGACCCGCCCACGATGTCCGTCTGAATGCGTTCTACATCGATCGGTACGAGGTCCGGACCTCCGAGTTCAGGCGTCTGTGGTCATCTCGCGCGCTTCCGTTCACCGATCCCGACGATCCCGTAGCGGGGGTCTCGTGGGAAGAGGCCCGGGACTTCTGTCGATCTGTTGGGAAGCGTCTGCCGAGAGAGGCCGAATGGGAGCGGGCCTGCCGGGGGCCGACCGGACTCCGTTACGGCATCGGAGACGCCTTCGATCCGTCGAGGGCGCGCATCGGCAGGTCGCTGGACGACGGCCCGGCACGAGTGGGATCGTTCTCCCCGGGCGGCGAGGGGGTCCACGACCTGACGGGCAATGTCTGGGAGTGGTGCTCCGATTGGTACGGTCGCGACGCCTACCGCGACCATCCTAAGGAGAACCCGAAGGGACCTCCGGGTGGTGTCCGGCACGTCTTCCGGGGGGGTGCCTGGTACAGCAACGCGCGGTATGCGAGGTGCAGCCACCGGCCCGGGAACATCCGAAGGGGACTGGACCGGAGTATTGGGTTTCGCTGTGTGAAGGACGTCGAGTCGGGATCGGTTCTAGGGGCTCCGTATGGCCAGGATTATGGTGGTTGATGACAACCCGAGCATCTGCCAGCTTGTGAGCGACTTCTTCGGCGAGCTCAAGGGGCACACGGTCTACACGGCCGAGAATGCCGAACAGGCCCTGAAGGTCGTGCGGGAGGAGGCGCCGGAGCTTGCCCTTCTGGACATCATGATGCCCGAGGTGCACGGCGTGGAGCTGCTCAGGCAGATCAAGCGCGTGCGGCCCGAGGTCAAGGTGGTGATGATCACGGCGGTGGATGATGAGGAGATCGCGCAGGAGGCGATGCGGGAGGGTGCGGCGGACTACGTCACCAAGCCCCTGGACCTGAACTATCTTGACGCGCTCGTGACCTTTCAGCTGATGGCGTAGGGAGGCCGGCATGAATCAGCAGCAGTATCGTATGGCCCAGATCGTCGAGAAGATCCGCGTGTTCCACGGACTGGAGATCCAGGAGGTACAGCGCCTCCTGCAGGTGTGCCACCCGAAGTCGTACAAGCAGGACGAGCAGGTCTACAAGGTGGGCGGGCCCAGCACGGATATGCTGATCCTGTTGATGGGGAAGCTGTCCGTGATTGGGCCTTCTGGCGAGGCGGTCGCCGAGGTCCGGCCCGGCGTTTCGATCGGTGAAATGGGGATGTTTACGGGACAGGGCCGCTCGGCAACTATCGTGGCCGCCGAGCCCTCTGGAGGTGTGGTGGTGGCGAAGAAGTCGCTCGACGTGCTGATGAATTCGTACCCCAACATGAAGGAGCGGATATTTGGCAACGTGATCCAGCTGCTGTCGGAGCGGCTCGCGGAGATGGGCGAGAAGGTCGCGACCCTCACCCAGCGGGTCGAGGCCCTGGAGGGCGGACAGCAATCGGAATCGATCTCAGACTCGGAGTCGAGTCCGGAACCAGAACCGACTTCGGAATCGGAGTCGGCTCCGGAACCGGAGTAGGTCCACGAAGGGACGACGGGGGCTGATCGGGCTCCGGGTATCACCCGGGGCCCTTTGGCATGGGGTCGGAAATCCGGTAATATTCCGATCAGAGACAACGGCAAGCGACCCAAGTGGGAGGAATGACCATGCAGATGTGCGTGTACCTGTCGGGAGAGATCCACAGCGACTGGCGAGACCAGATCGTCGACGCGTGTGCATCGGAGGATCTACCGATCGCCTTCCTGAGCCCGGTGACCGATCACGGCCTGTCCGACCGCATCGGGGCCGATGTATTGGGCGAAGAGGCGGATGCGTTCTGGGGGGATCACAAGTCGGCGAAGATCAACGCGATTCGAACGCGGGGCATGGTCGAGCGGGCGGACGCCGTCGTCGTCAAGTTCGGCGACGAGTACAAACAATGGAATGCGGCGTTCGACGCGGGCTACGCTGTCGCAAAAGGTAAGCCGCTCATCGTGCTGCACCCAGACAACCTGCGGCACCCGCTCAAGGAGGTCGATGCCGCGGCACTGGCAGTAGCCCAGACCCCGAAGCAGGTGGCCGAGATCCTCCGGTATGTCACGGCGAAGCAGGGCAAGATCGACTCTTAGGGGGACGCGTCATCCGGGCGTGCAAACCCGGAACTACGAAGGACGCGAAAGGCGCGAGATTACACGCGGGTGAAGAGATTGGTAGGCCGGACGAACCAGTGAGAGGAGATAGAGATGAAGGAAGACAGTTTGAAGCACGGTGCATTCGGATGGTTCGAGCTGATGACGCCCGAGCCGGAGGCGGCGGGCTCGTTCTACACCGACGTGTTCGGTTGGGAGACCGAGTCGTATCCCATGGGAGGAAGGAACTACACGGTGCTGAAGGTCGACGGAGAGCCGGTGGGCGGCATTATGCCGGAGCCACCTGAGTGCGAGGCCCCGTCGCCGGTCTGGAGCGTGTACGTGACGGTGGACGACGTGGATGCAACGGCCGCGCGGGTGGAAGAGCTGGGCGGGAAGGCGCTGCACGGCCCGACGGACATTCCCGAGATCGGTCGGTTCTGCGTATTGCAGGATCCACAGGGGGGCACGATCTGCGCCATCACGTATGCGAATAGGGGATAGACGATTTGGCAGGGGCACGGCACACCGTGCCCCTGTGCCTTATCACGACAGGAGGAACTTGGCCGCCATCAGGACGATGGCCACCCCCAGGATCGCCTTGATGACGCGCTCACCCCGTCGCACGGAGATCTTGACGGAGACCCAGGCCCCCAGGGCCATCCCCAGGCCCAGCGCCGCGGCCCAGGGCCAGTTGATGTTGTCGGTGAGGCCGAACACGAACAGCACGGGGATCGTGTAGATGAGTACGATGTAGACCTTGTGCATGTTGATTCGGACGAGGTCCAGCGCCAGCAGGTGTCTCAGCGAAGCCATGATCAGGAAGCCCACGCCGGCCTGTACGAACCCCCCGTAGAACCCCACCAGAACCATCGCCGGGTAGATCAGGACCCGTCCCCGACGCCCCCCGGCCCGGTCCCCCTCCTCTTTGCCTTTAGGAAGGAAGAGCGTGATCAGCACGAAGATCATCACCAGGGCCAGTATGCGCTGAAACGTCAGGTTGCTGACCTGGATGGCGAAGATCGATCCGAGGATCGCCCCGGGCAGGGTGAGCGCCGCAAGGCGGAAGCTCTCCCTCAGATCGGTGAACCGTTCGGTCCTGTAGGCGGCTGCCCCGGAGATGCCCTCGACCAGGAGGCCGATCCGGTTGGTCCCGTTCGCGACGGCCGCATCCAGGCCCATAAGCATCATCACGCCGAGGGTGAGTACCGAGCCGCCTCCGGCCATGATGTTGATGAAGCCCGCCGCGATGCCAATGCCGAAGACGGCGGCGAGATGGTAAGGGTCGCCCATTATATCAACCATT
>JASLMQ010000939.1 GCA_030746455.1 Candidatus Latescibacterota bacterium | reverse complement strand
AGACCGGGTCACGCATGTTCGTGGTGACCAGCCCCTCGAAGAGCTGGCGCGCGAAGGCGAGTCCCCCCACGGCCATCAGGAGCAGGAGAAAGAGGAGCCAGGCCCAGTAGGTGAGGGGCACCCGATTTCCTTGGACACCTGATAAGCCTCTATCCTGGAGGCTAGGAGACCAAGGAGATGAGCAGGAGAAAGCAGCCCAAGTCTGAGCAGCCCCAGAAGCCTGCAGCCGCCCCGGAGTCGGGGCGGCCGGCGGAGAGTCCAGAGGGAGCCCGTAGGGCGACTGGAGGACGATCCGCCGGCCGGGCGGCCTCGCCGCCCAAGCCGGTGAAGCGGTGGACACGCGCCCGCAAGATGGAAGTGGTCATGCGGATGATCCGCGGCGAATCGGTGGAAGGCCTGTCCCGGGAACTCGGTGTCGAGGTGTATCGCCTCGAAGAGTGGCGGGAGATGGCCTTGGCGGGCATGGAGGGCGGCCTGCGGGCCAAGAAGAAGGATGCGACGGAGGTTCTCCTGGACGAGGCCCACAAGGCCTACGGGAGGGCCATGATGCAGAACGAGCTGCTTCGGGAACGCTGCCGGAGGCTCGGAGTCCCTTTACCCCCGGAGAGGTCGAAATGATGGCCAGTTTGACCTCGCCGAAGACAGGCCGCCGATACGACGTGCGAATGGTGTGCGAGATGTGGGACGTGCCGCGTTCCAGCTACTACGCCTGGAAGGAACGCCAAGGGGATCGAGCCGAGCGGGCTGAGGTGACGCCGCTGAAGAAGCGCGGCCCGAGGACCGAGGTGTCGGATGAGAGGTTGCTCGAACTCATCATGCAGGACCTCGACGAGTCGCCGTTCCACGGAGAGGGCCATCGAAAGGTCCATCACCGTATCCGTCGCAGGGAATGTATCGGTAAGAACCGCGTGCTGCGCCTGATGCGCGAGAACCACCTGCTGTCCCCCAGCCGTGTTCCTCAGGGCGAACCGAACGAACACACGGGCCGGATCACGACGGACGACCCGAATGTGATGTGGGGAACCGACGGGGCGAAGATCTTCACGCTGGACGACGGATGGGTCTGGCTGTTCGCCGTGGTGGACCACTGGAACGCCGAGTGCCTCGGCTGGCACGTGTGCAAATACGGCACACGCTTCGAGGCCCTACAGCCGCTGTCGATGGCTCTCCAGACCGAGTACGGCTCCGTGGACGCGGCGGTCGCCAGGGGGCTCGTGCTGCGCCAGGACAATGGATGCCAGTACAGGTCGGAACACTTCCAGAATCAGCTCCGCTTCTGGGGTATCGCGACCTCCTGGGCCTTCGTCGAAGAACCGCAGACCAACGGTGTCGCTGAACGCTTCAACCGGACCATCAAGGAGCAAGCGATCCACGGCCGCATCTTCCGCAACCTCGAAGAGGTCCGGTCGGCCGTCAGGGATTTCGTCGAGCTGTACAACGCTGAGTGGATGATCGAGAAGCTAGGCTATCTCAGCCCAGCGCAGGCGAGAGAGGCCTACCTGCACGAGGTGGCCGCGTAGTGAAACTTTGTGTCCAGGAAACCGGGTGCGCTACACGTACAACACCTCCATCTATCACGCCTACTACATCGACCGGATCATGAATGGCGCCGAGTCTCGGAGCGATAGAATCATGTTCTTCTCGACCCGGCT
>JASLMQ010000938.1 GCA_030746455.1 Candidatus Latescibacterota bacterium | reverse complement strand
CGGATGCTGTACCTGCTCCCGGAAACGCTCCCAGTGTGCGGTGTTCACTGTCATCTCCTCTATTGGTGAGCCGCCGACGGGTCGCACCGCCTTCTGCCGCGTAGGGCGCCCACTGGCAGAGAAGGGGAGGCGGCGGACAGGGCAGGGATGGGAGTGGACCGGTGCATCCCCAGTCTCCGGGTCAGTCGGAACGTAGATTGGGGTCTTCTGATTACGAGGGGCAAGATAGTTCCGGCTGGAGCGCAATGCAAGAAGGGAACGGGCCTCGGAAGGCAAACCAACAGCAGAGGTGTCCGAATGCGGACACACCTGTGCCGTGAGCGGACACCCATCAGTTCTCGCCAAGTGATGGCGGGATCACTTGGCCTCGCAACTCGAGATCCTAACCGGATGGCTCGCCGGACTCACCGGCCGATGGGTCACCCTCCGCCCGATCAAAGCGCCAGCCCGTGGTCACCCCTCCATCGGGTCCGGAGTTGATCCACGCCAGGTGCGCCTGCACGGAGATATCGAAGACGAGTTTCTGGGTCGCCTTGTTGCGCCTGAGGTACAGGACCTCGAGCCCTTCGCTGGCCGTTCGCATGCCCTCTGCACTGATGTCTGTGAGGGTCATCTGCAGCCGTTTTCCAGCGCTCCCGCGTGCCTCTATCGGTAGCCGCATGTCCGTCCGCACCTGACAGCGTCGTTCTTCCGCAATCTCTGCGGCCTCACAGACGTCCTCCGGGTGAGAACCGGGAGGCATGATATCCTGCCCGAGTTCCGGAGACCCTTCGGGAAGGACCTCCGGGACGTTCGAAGGCGGACCGCTGAAGCGCTGGATGATGTCGTCGAACGTCCATCCGATGTCGAATCCCCCGTCGGCACCGGCATTGACCCACGCCACGTTCGCGACCCCCGGAAGCCGGGGTGCGCTCTGTCAAGGCTATTCTGACACTGCTACACGGCGGTTCTGCTCTGAGCCGTGGTTATACCTACGTTCCTGCAAGCGCGATATTCTCCTCGATCTCGTCCAGGCTCTTCATGCCCGGGATGGCAAGGGTGAGATTGGGGTCCGAGAGCACCCACCTCAGGGCTGCCCGCGCGACACCCTCATCCGGCGTGCGAACCTCAGCCAACCCATCGTCCGACGGCTCCAGGTCCAGGACCCGTCCCTTGCCGAAAGGCTGGATGGCCATGGTTCCGGCGTCCTTTTCCCGTGCCAGGGGGAAAAGCCGCTCTCTTGCCTCCGGTTTGAGGACGTTGTACGGAGTACCAATCGTGTCGAACGGGTCGTATCGCTCCAGGAGGTGTACCAAATACTCCTGGTTGTGGCTTACGCCCCCGATGTGCAGGGCTTTCCCCTTCGCTTTGACCCTCTGCATGTCCTGCAGAATGCCTTCTACGAAACCGTCGTTGCGTTCGAGCGCCATCTTCTCCGAGACGTTGAGCTCGAACACCTCGATGTGATCGGTGTGCAGGTCTCGTAGGTGCTGATCGATCTGTTCCTCTACGGAAGTGGATATCTCGTCCAGCGACTGGTCGAAGGCGGTAAGGTACTGGGCGGCCAGGCAGCACTCGTTCCTCCTGCCGAGCTGGCGCAGCACCTTGCCGAAGAGGACGATCTCCGCGTCCTTCTCATCCCCGATCGTGTGCGCACAATGGAGGAAGTTGATTCCTCCGTCGAGGGCCGCAGCCACGTGCTCGACCCGCTCCTTCTCTGAGTAGCTGTTCTCCGTGAGGAGCCCGATCCTGTTCCCGCACCGATCGTAGTGATGGCTCCCGAACCCCACCCGGGAGACCATCAGCTCTGTCCTGCCATACCTGTGGTAGTCCATCCTACTCTGTGGCCTTCTGCTCGGCAAGGGCTTCGTTGATCTGCTCCTGGGTCACATAACCGAGGCCGAGAAGGATCTGGCCAAGCATCTGGCGGGCACCCGGCGTGAAGCCGATTGTCCCCAGGGCCTCCTCGAGCTGGGCCGCGGTCAGATACTCCTTCTCCAGTAGAATCTCGCCAAGACGTTTGCGTTGAGCCATCTGTTCCCTCTTGCGGAGGCAGGCTACCTGCGTCTCACATTACGCTTCATCCATTGTATTCAGGTTGGCGGGCCAACCCTAAGTAGAAATGTATCCCCTCGTTACCAAAGTGTCAAAGCGTTTCCGTCAGTTTTCTCGATGGAGCCCCAGCGGGGCCTCACCGCGGGCCGGGTCTCCGCTTGCCGCGGCGATGTCACCATTCCCTCCTTGCGTCAACCGTCCGAGCGCCCTATCTTCCGTTTTCACTGCACTGATCGTGGGCGAAGGCCTCTTTCTGCCGCCCATTGGTCGCAAAGAGCGAGATACCTAGGAAAGTATCGCTGAGTCCGAAACGCAGGGGGAAACCGATGGCTGGGGAGCACTGGGACAAGCGGTATGTGGACGGAGACACCCCGTGGGACACGGGGATAGCGAATGACCATCTCGCGGATGTGCTTAAGGAGCGCGGCATCGAGCCCTGCGAGGCCCTGGAGATCGGCTGCGGAACGGGTACCAACGCCATCTGGATGGCGCAGCAGGGATTCGAGGTGACGGCCGTGGACATCTCCGGAGAGGCCATCAAGAGGGCAGAGGAGAAGGCCTCGGAGGCCGGGGTGCGATGCCGTTTCGTCGCCGCATCAGCTACGACCATGGACGTCGGCGATAGCCGGTTCGGGTTCGCATGGGACTTCGGGTGCTTCCACTCATTCGACACGCCGTGGGACCGGTCCACCCTCGCCGCGAACATGGCCCGTCACCTGACGCAAGATGGGATCTGGCTCAGCGTGATCTCGTCTGCGGACGGGGCGCCGCGTGACGGGGGGCCACCGCGCAGGACTGCATCGGAGATCGTGGCCGGCGTCGAGCCGCATCTGGAGCTCGTGGCTCTCGAGGCCCTGCCATATCAACCGGAATCGAGTGAGGCCTTCGAGGCCTGGCGAGCGCTGATGCGCAGACGGCGGGAGTGGTGACCCGAGGTGATGGGTCAGCGTCTTGGTGCTCACCCGCAATTGTGCTGGAACTGCGGAACTACGAAAGATGCCAAAGGCGCGAAAGGTGAACCAGAGCAGAAACATCTCCCTGGGCGAGAGGCAATGGTGGAGAGATGAGCCTTCGTGACCAGATGGATGCGATCTACCGGGATCTGCCGCTTGACGGCATCCCCTGGAACCTCGAGGATCCGCCTGAGCTGCTCGTGCAGCTCGTCGAGTCCGGACAGGCCGAGCCGTGCGGGGTCGTGGACCTGGGGTGTGGTGTGGGCAACTTCGCGGTGTGGCTTGCTTCGAAGGGATTCGATGTGACCGGCATCGACGTATCCCCACGTGCGATCG
>JASLMQ010000937.1 GCA_030746455.1 Candidatus Latescibacterota bacterium | reverse complement strand
CTATCGCATACCCGCCGACCCGGACACCACCCAGCCTGCGGGCTACTTCAAGACCGACTACCTCGAGCTTGTGGACGTCGGGCTTGATGGTATAAACGCGGAGGACTACTACTTCATCAAGGGGCGTCGGTTCGAGTTGCGCGATCAGCCCAAAGAAGTCCTCGAGCAGTATCGGGTCCAGATCGAAAGCGGCGTGAGTGCCTTCGTTCGCGATGTGGGCTACAACACCATCCTCAACGCCCTGGGGGCGGGAAGCCAGACGGCCATTCAGAAGACCGAGGCCTATGAAGACGGCTCTCTGCCCGCCAAGGTGGCCCTGGGGGTGGACCTCAGGTATGTCTTCAGACCCATCGTCAGGAACGAAATGAAGCTCGAGGAACAGCAGATGGTCGGGGAGATACGCCAGCGCGTTGGCTTCGTCTACTCCGCCATCACGGGCTATACGGACATCCAGGGATATCAATTCAGGGAGATCGCAAACCACCCCGAGCTCCTCAATCGCAACTACGACGTGGTGGAACGGCCGATCCTCGTCCTCGTCATCGACGCCCTATTCGATACCGACGGCGATGGGATCATCAGATTCGAGGACCTGAAGAACGGATACGAGCGGTTCCGCTTGATTCATCAGGAGCTCGCCGACAACACCAGGGGGATGAAGCGGCGCGTGGTCCTGCCCAGCGAGAAGCTCACGCGGATCAGGCAGGAATACAAGGCGGCGCACAAGAGGGATTTCAAGCTTTGAAACCACGCCGCGGAGGAGAACCCGAGCCTGTGTGCTGGACTCCAGTATCCATCGAATCCGGCCTCGACCGGATGGCCTCCACACTGAGCGACCTGGGCCTCTCGACCCCCTTCAGCAGGGCGAGAGGCCTTGTCGCTTGTGAGGAACACTGGGACGATGAGGCCATTCAGTGGCGGTGGCAGAGCCGTATGGACTACTGGCAGGAGGTCCTTCTTGGCGGAGAGGGAGCGGCCCCGGTCTTCGATCTCGAGCCCCACCTTGAGGATCTCGACCTGCGCCGGTGCCTGTTCGAGACCGCCGCCTGGGGTCTCTATGACGAGGAGGGCGTCTTCAGCTTCGAGCGCGCTGAAGGCCTCCTGCAGGGCCGTCTCCGGCAACTCGACCTCGAGCCGGTGCAGATCGACCCGTCGACGGATTACGACTGGATGGTCCAGCACCCCCGCGACGCCCTCTTCCAGCACTCACACCAGAACGCCTGGCATTTCATGTATCTGGCACTGGCGCACTTCCACCGGCCCGATCCGGCTTGGGTCGAAGCGTGGGTGCGGCAGGTTGCCGCCCTCGTGGATCAGTGTCCCCGCCTACCGGATGGGCACAACGACTACGACGCATCGAGCATCGCGGACCGCCCGTCCAACGTCGCCTGGGGGCATTACGGGTACGTGGCCACCCGTCTGCGCTACCTTGTCCTTTCCTACGCCCTCATGGCCGATCATCCCGCGATATCGCCAGGCGCACACGGGGTGATCCAACTCGCGATATCCTCCCACGCCCGCCACCTGCACGAGCTGGGTCCCGAAGCGTACAAGGACAA
>JASLMQ010000936.1 GCA_030746455.1 Candidatus Latescibacterota bacterium | reverse complement strand
GCGCCGCGTACTCCCACTCCGCCTCCGTGGGCAATCGGTACACCGGCTCCTGCTCTCCAGCGTTCAGCCTCGCAACGAAATCCTCGACGTCGTTCCACGACACGAACACAGCCGGGTAGTCCGGTCCCTCGCGCACGCGGTCGCGGCCCTCCCAGGGGCGGCTTCCCATCACACGCTCCCACTGCGCCTGTGTCACCTCGTGCCTTCCAAGGTGGAAGCCGCTGCTGATCTCGACCCGATGCTTCGGACCCTCGTAGGAACCCCGACCCGGTTCCAGATGCGATGATCCCATCATGAAAGATCCCGGACGGATCCACACGAACTCCATGGGTGATCCCCCAGGCAACTCTGTAGTGATGTCCCCGGACGCCAACTCGACTCTCTTCCCGAAGTTGTCTGCGAACAGCATGAAATCCGAGATGCCTACTTTCCCATCGCCGTCCAGGTCGTATCCTGCGTGGCGACCTGTGCCCACTTGCCCGAAATGCTGCGCAAACTCAGCATAGTCTGCGAAGCCCACGTGGCCGTCGCCGGTGAAATCGGACCTCTTGCCGACTTCCTTCACCCTATCGAAGAAGGCCGGAGGCGATCCGCCGCTCTCCGAGCCTTCGCTATTCGCCGCGAAAGCCCGGTACGCATAGGAACCCATCCCCACGTTGTCGGTGAAGCGCCATTCTGTCGTTTCGCCCACGACTACCCACGGTCCAAGGGGCACCGAGAGATCTCTCCTCCGGATCACGAACCGATGTCCGCCTCGTCCTTGTGCGTGTCGCCACGTGATCAAGATGGAGGACCCGGGCTGGCCCTCAACGTGCAGGTCGAATGGTGGCGTCGGCGGCAACGCGGAAAGGAACGGATCGTCTGAGTCAAGCCTAGGGACGTAGCCTTGGTCCGTCAACCAGGCGACAGATTCCTCTATTCTCTCAGGGATTTCCCAGGAACCCGTACGGGGCAGCAGGTAGGAGTCGTGCGTAAACAGCTGCGCGTTATGCGCCCCGTAGGGCTTCGACAACAGACTCTCCAGCTTCCGCACTGCGGCCGACGCGGACGTCCTGGATTCTGAGTCAAGGGAAAGGTAATCCCTCTCAATCCAGATGTCGGTTTGCACGAACAACATATCTTCTACGTTGTCGCGCCAATAGTCGCAAGAACTCACGTAAGAATTCTGTTGGGGACTCAGGTAGTACGACTGCCTCCCGGGGGTTGCCCCATAGACTCCTTTGATGCCAGTGTCGCGCCAGGCCCAGCAGCTCTCCAGAGACCCACTCCAGTAATGGCTACGCAAGAAGCAGTCCCACACCACCTCGCCTGCGAAGCGGAAGACCTCTTCTCTAACGGTGACCAGGTCCTCAAGGGCCTCATTGTAGCCTGCATTCCGGTACGGATAGGCCGGTGTCTCGCGAGCAGCGTGGAATCCCAACCCCGCAACCAGTGAGCACTTTGCTGCCAGTCAGTCCTGAACCGATCCGGCATCTGGCTCAGCTGGAAGGTGTCATACACGGCCCCCCTGCTGAAGAGAAATAGACTGAAGACGGCCCCGTGCTCCTCGTGCAGGCGGCGCAGGTGCCCCAGACCGGGGTGATCGAAGATCGATAGGTACTGGCTTCCCGCCAGCCTGATCTCGGCGAGTATGTCGGCGATATCGTCGACCGTGATCGAATAGGTCCGCGTCGTGTCAACCTTGTTGTACAACACCGCTGTTGACAACAGGACCTTTTCCTCGTGCAACGTCACGATCTCCAGGTCCACCAGGGGGCCATCCACCTCGAGCCGATGGCGAAAGATCATCTCCCGAAGCGGGTCGACGGCCTGT
>JASLMQ010000935.1 GCA_030746455.1 Candidatus Latescibacterota bacterium | reverse complement strand
GTTTCTCCTGGCTACGGAGGGCAACCCACGCCTCGATCTCTTCCTGGGTGATGGCCTGTAGCAGCTGCTCCCCGAAGGTCGGCTTGAGGTGCTTCAGGGCGTGCCCGTCGCGCTCCCGAGATCTCGGCGACTTCCTGCCGGCCTTCAGCTCGAGGTAGACGTCCACGAACTCGGTGAATGTGGCGGCCTTCAGCTCCTCTTCCTCACCCAGGGCGCGCCGGCGTTCGTATGCGGCCAAGGCCTCCTGGGCCCGGCGCTTCGATGTCGTTTCCAACGAGTGGCGCTTGCGCCTGCCGCCGACGATGCCGCAGTCGATCCACCAGGTGCGATTGCGTTTAAAGATCCGGGCCACTAAGTGTTCCCTCTGAAGAACAGTATGTTCTCATCCCTCACGAGATTGAGGAGCCCTCCACTCGCTCCTCGGCCTCTCTCTATGGTAATGTAGCCTGGCCTCTCCTGCTCAATCCTCCAGCTATTCCTCAGCTATCTCATCAAGTTCAACCTGCGCATTCCTGAGCATCCGGCTCATCCACCGGTATGTATCTCCCTTCTGATCCGTCTTCGCCATCGCCGCTCGCAGTGCTTCCCTGAGTCCCTCTGGTACGGTCACAAGATGCTGGCATAGGTCAAGCAGTCCTGGCACTTGGTAGATCTTCTCCATCAAGACGGGCACGTCCTGCATGTTGCCTATGTTCAGGTCTGTACGATACAGGCCGACGACGGGAATGGCCCATTCCAGTTGCTCGAGCTGGTACTCCCTTGTGGGGAAGGCGGGGTTGAACGGAGTCAGTCTCACCGTTTTGCCACGCCTCCCAAACAGCTTGAGGGTGTGTTCCTCCCCCTCGAGGCGACAAATGGCCACGTTGCCCGGCGCGGCCATTCTGTCGGAATCCACAAGTGCCACATCCCCCTCGAGAATCATCGGTGCCATTGAAAGGCCAGTGATTCGGAAGCCAATGATGCGCCGATCGACAGGGATGTCCGACAAAAGCTCTGGCACGAACTCGTCAACACTCGACTCCTCAATCACCCAGGCCTCCGGGCTGCCTGCTGGGCATCGGGAGAGAATGGGGATCTGGGATCGCAGCGTCGCCAACCTTCCGCTGCCGAGGGGCACGGGGTCGCGGCTTTCGGGCGCTTTTGAGGAAATATCTCCCGCATCAGCCGCCGGATCACGGGGGAGAACGGCAGGTTCTTCGGTCTCGCCATAGAGCTCAGCAATAGAAACGCCCAGCGCACGCGCCATGACCTGTGCCTTCTCGGCGGTCAGCTTGCGGTCTCCCGACTCCAACTGACTGTAAAAGCCCTGGGAAATGCCCGCCCGCTGGGAAACCTGGGTTCCGGACAGTTTGGCGCGTTTCCGGAGTGCCCGCAGCTGCTTGTGTAGTGTGTATTGCATATAGCAATGATACGAGAAGACAAGGGAAAAATCAAGTTAAATTGCTTTCGGCCAACTTTTCTCTTGGCAGTTGCCATGGCAGTGGCTATCATTTAGCCGAAGGCAATATCCACTCCAAGGAGGGGCATATGTATCTGAGACAATACCTGGATAGGAACGAGCTTACTACGGTCGAATTCGGCAAGAAATGCGGTCTGTCACAGGCGTACATCTGGCAGATTGCCAAAGGACATCGTCGACCCTCACCCAAGGTGGCCAAGCGAATAGAAGCGGCCACCCGCTGCGTCGTGAGCGTCCTTGAGCTGATGTATCCGGAGCAGGCGGACGATTCCGAGCCCGTAGCAGCTCGCCATCGCCCAACGACCTGACGTAGCAACCCGGGGGAGGTGCATGATTCGACACTAGCCCTCCCCCGGGCCCCGAAGCAGCACCGCCGGTTGCCGCCGGCAGACTGCCTCGTACAAGGTATCACGAACACCTGGAGACGCAAATGGAAAAGTTCCTTACCACCGAGGAGGTGGCCGAAATCCTGGGGGTGGCGCCGAGCACGGTGCGCGGGTGGGTGGAATTGCGCCGGATCCCTTTCTACAAACTCGGGGCACGTGTGCCTGGTGACGGCAGCAGCAAAGCCACGGTCCGGTTCCTGGCCAGCGATCTGGCTGCGTGGGCGCAGGGCCGTAGGATAGAGTCCCAGGTGAGGATCCAGGTCAATAGGAAGACCGCGTAGCGGGCGGATCGGAGCT
>JASLMQ010000934.1 GCA_030746455.1 Candidatus Latescibacterota bacterium | reverse complement strand
CGGGGCCTTGCTCGTCTCATCGCTCAGGCTTACGAACTATCGGAATTTCGAGCGGGTCGAGTTCGGGTTCCACAGAGACAAGACAGCGGTTTGCGGCGAGAATGGACGCGGCAAGTCCAACCTTCTCGAGGCGATCTACTTCCTGGCCATAGGAAAATCCGGCCGGGGAGCGAGGGATCGCGACGTCCTGCGGTGGGGGGCCGATTACTTCAGCATCGAGGCGGTCCTGGAATCCGACGGCCGTACGTTCCCTATTCGAATCGCCTATGACGTGAAGGCGGGCAAGAAGAAGGCCTATCTCGAAGACCATCCCCTGACACGCCTGTCGGAGTTGATCGGGGCGTTCAACGCGGTTCTTTTCTCCCCGGAAGATGTCGATCTGGTGTTGCGTGACCCCTCGCAACGCCGTCGCCTGCTCGATATCCTCGTCTCCCAGTCCAACACCTCTTACCTGGCGGATCTGGAGCAGTACTACCGGATCCTGTCGCAGCGGAACCGCCTCCTCAAGGAGCGAGGCCGGCTTCTGCTGTCGGACCCGGCCCAGTTGTCGGCGTGGGACTCCCAGCTCGCGGGGATGGGCGCCCGCATCGTCTGCGGTAGGATGGACGCGCTAAGGGAGATCCAGCCGCTGGCGAGCACGAACTACGACCGGATCGCGTCGACGGCAGAGTCCCTGAAGACGGTCTACAGAAGCGCGGTGGGCCCCGAGGATCAGGATCGAGCAGAAGAGGTCCTTGCCGAGGCCCTGCGCGCTCGCCGGTCGGAAGAGGCCCAGATCGGGTTCACCCTGTCGGGGCCCCATCGCGACCATCTGGTATTCACGCTCGATGAACGGGCCGCGCACAAGTTCGCGTCGAAGGGGCAACTCAAAACGGCGCTACTGGCGTGGAAGCTCGCCGAGGCAAGCTTCCTGGAGTCGCAGACGGGCAAGATGCCTGTCCTGCTGATGGACGACGTCTTCTCGGAGCTCGACCGCCGCCGGGCCCTGGCGGTGCTGGAGCTGATCGGGGACTCGGGGCAGGTGGTGCTCACCTCGGCCAGAGACCCCGACATCGGCCTGGGCGAGCGGGGCTGCAGCATCATCGATTTGTGACAGAGAGGGCGGGGACCGATGCAGCGCAGCACGGGGGGGGAAGGCGGGACTTCCGGGCGCTCGGAGTCCCCCGAGCGTCGATCCTCGGAGCCCGTGTCGCTCGACGAGGGACTGCGGCGGCTGGTCGCGGACCTGGGAATAAGCGCGAAGCTCGAGGAGCAGCGGGCCGTTGCGCTCTGGCCGACCGTCGTCTCCGAGCTTCTCGGTGATGGCAGCGTTGAGAGATGCCAGGTAGAGGGCATACGGCGAGGAGCGCTTCACGTGAAGGTGGAACACGCCGCCTGGCGGCACCGGTTCATGCTCGACCGAGACCGGATTCGTGACCGTCTGAATCAGCTGGTTGGCCGTGAGGCGGTCCTCATCATCCGGTTCGGCGGATAGCCCGGCCGACCGGGGTGTACCAGCAGAGCTAGCGGAAAAGGCGGGAAGGATCGCCGCTAAACCTACGTATAGGAGTGGACGAGGCATGGCTGATGCCGTTTTAGAGGAACAACAGGTATACGGAGCGGACAACATACAGGTTCTGAAGGGCCTGGAAGCGGTTCGGAAGCGACCGGCGATGTACATTGGCGACACAGGCCCTATTGGCCTCCATCACCTGGTCTGGGAGGTGGTGAGCAACAGCGTGGACGAGGCGATGGGGGGGTTCTGCGACCGGATCGAGGTGACGCTGGGAGCGGATGGAAGCGTGACGGTCCAGGACAACGGCAGGGGCATCCCTGTCGATCTGCACCCGACGGAGAACCGCTCCGCACTGGAAGTGGTGATGACGGTGCTCCACGCCGGGGGCAAGTTCGACAAGAAGACCTACAGCGTTTCGGGCGGGCTTCACGGCGTGGGCGTCTCCGTGGTGAACGCTCTGGCCTCATGGTGCGAGGTGGAGGTGTGCTCGTCGCTGCCGGAGAAGGAAGGCCGGGTGTTCTACCAGAGGTACGAGCGCGGCGTTCCCGTGGGCGAGATCCGCGAGATCGGGAAGCGGGACACGTCGGGCACGCTGACTCGGTTTGTGCCCGACGGCGAGGTCTTCGAAACGGTTGAGTTCGTGCTGGAGACGGTGGAGAACCGCCTCCGGGAGCTGGCCTTCCTGAACAGCGGGCTCACGATCGTACTCCGAGACGAACGGGTGGATCGTGAGGAGACGTTCTACTACGAGGGTGGCCTGAGCGCCTTCGTGTCCTACCTGGACGAGGGTCGGAACGCGCTGCACGAGCCGGTCTACTTCGGAGGCGAGCGTGACGGCGTGGGCGTGGAGATTGCGCTGGCGTACAACGATTCCTACTCGGAGAACATCTATAGCTTCGTCAACAACGTCTACACCCTCGAGGGAGGCACCCACGAAACGGGGTTCCGAACCGCACTGACCCGGACGCTCAATACCTATGGCGCGAAGAACGGGGTGTTCAAGAACGAAGGGTTCAGTCTCAGCGGAGAGGATGCGCGGGAGGGACTGACCACCGTGATCAGCGTCAAGGTGCCCGAGCCCCAGTTCGAGGGACAGACCAAGTCGAGGCTGGGCAACAGTGAAGTCAGGGGGATCGTCGAGTCCTTCCTGGGCGAAAAGCTCGGGGAGTACTGCGAGGAGAATCCTTCGATCGTCAAGAAGATCCTCCAGAAGGCCGTTGAGGCCGCACGTGCCCGGGAGGCCGCGCGCAAGGCCCGCGAGCTGGTGCGGCGCAAGGGCGTGCTGGAGGGTGGCGGCCTGCCCGGAAAGCTGCTGGACTGCTCGATGACCGACAAGGACGAGACCGAGGTCTTCCTGGTGGAGGGCGATTCGGCCGGGGGATCGGCGGCGCAGGGACGAGACCGACGGTTCCAGGCCATCCTGCCCCTCTGGGGGAAGCCCCTCAACGTCGAGAAGGCACGGGCCGACCGGGTCCTGAACAACGACAAGCTACAGCCGATGATGCTGGCACTCGGGGCCGGGGTCGGAGAGGATTTCGACGTGGAGAAGCTGCGGTACGGCAAGGTCATCGTGATGGCCGACGCCGACGTGGACGGTTCCCACATCCGTACCCTGCTCCTGACGTTCTTCTTCCGCTACATGCGGCCCATGATCGCCGGCCGCCGGGTCTACATCGCGCAGCCTCCGCTGTTCCTGGTGAAGAAGGGGCGTAACGAACAGTACGCGTTCAGCGAGACCGATCGGGACGCCATCGTCCAGGAGCTGGACCCCGAGGGCAAGGGTGTGACCGTCCAGCGCTACAAGGGGCTGGGCGAGATGAATCCCGATCAGCTTTGGAAGACCACGATGGACCCCGAAACCCGAACCCTCCTTCAGGTGACGCAGGAGGACGCGATGGAGGCCGAGCACATCTTCTCCATGCTGATGGGTGAGGATGTGGAGCCCCGGCGCCGGTTCATCGAGGCCCACGCGCAGGAAGCGGAGGTGGACGTGTAGGGCGGACCACAGACGACGGACGACAGACCACAGAAGCGTAACTACGAAACAGGCGAAAGGAATACTAGGAGAGAAGTAAGGCGATGAACGAGCAAGAGCGGATCGTGCCGATCGAGATCGGCGACGAGATGAAGAAGTCGTATCTGGCCTACTCCATGAGCACCCTGGTGGACAGGGCCCTGCCGGACGTGCGCGACGGACTCAAGCCGTCGCAGAGACGGATCCTGGTGTCCATGAACGACCTGGGTCTGGCGCCCAACCGGCAGCATCGGAAGTGCGCCAACATCGCGGGACACGCCTCGGGCAACTACCATCCCCATGGCGAGGCGATCGTCTATCCGACCCTGGTGCACTTGGCACAGGACTTCAAGCTGCGCTACCCCCTGATCGACGGGCAGGGCAACTTCGGCTCGATCGACGGCTATCCCCCGGCGGCCATGCGATACACCGAGGCCCGGATGGCCGGCCCCGGGCAGGAAATGCTGGCGGACCTGGACAAGGAGACGGTGGACTTCCGACCGAACTACGACGAGCGGCTGGAAGAGCCCTCCATTCTCCCGTCCCGATTCCCGAATCTCCTGTGCAACGGGTCTGTGGGCATCGCCGTGAGCATGGCAACTGCG
>JASLMQ010000933.1 GCA_030746455.1 Candidatus Latescibacterota bacterium | reverse complement strand
CGCGCTGGAGAAGACCGAAGGTAATATCGCCGCCGCCGCCCGTGTGCTGGGCACCAATCGACCGCGTATCTATCGTTTTCTGAAAGCAGAGAAACGTGGGAATGTCTGATCGCCGACCGGCGTCCAGAGTCCATCGAGCCGATGGGCGTCAGGCAGTCGAGTAGAAGGTGCGGTACTTCTCCAGGCCGGCGAAGATGGCGGCGGTGTTCTCCAGCGGGATGTCGTCGTTGATCTCGGCCTTGAGCCACAGGCCTCCTGCGGGCGAGCCGAGACGGTCCACCGCCTCGTGGATGTGGGCATCGATGTCGGCGGGCGTGCAGAACGGGAAGAGCTGGCGATCGAGGTCGAGATCGACGCAGACCTTGCCCCTGCAGACCTCGACCAGTCCGTCCAGTCCGTTGGCGCGGATCTGCGGGTTGACGACATCGACGCCGCAGTCGACCAGGTCGGGGATGATCTCCAGGATGTGGCCGTCGGTGTGCATGTAGATGGAGTGACCGGCGTCTATGTACGGGGCGTAAATCTGCTGGAAGCAGGGCTTGAGGTGCTTCCGCCAGGCCTCCGGACTGACCGGCAGGGCGTGCTGCATCCCCAGGTCGTCGCCGAAGTAGACGAGAGTCGGCTCGTCGCCCATGTCGCGCAGCCTCAGTCTTGCCTGACGCAGGTTGTAGGCCAGGACCGTGTCGATCAGCATCTGCAGCTCGGGCGGCTCCTCGGCGAAGTCGACCATCAGTTCCTCGAAACCACGCAGGTCGCCCAGCCGGAGGTACATGAAGCCGTGGGGCAGGCCGATGTCCTGCCCGGGAGCCTCGAGCTGGCGGACGGACTCGCGCGTGGGCACCGGATGGCCGGTGACGATCGACTCGTTGCCGTGGTGGATGTTGCTCCAGACGCAGCCCCAGGCGTCGACGTGCTCGCCGATGGCGTAGGTGCCGCCGACGGCGTCGTAGTCGCGGTCCTGATTCTGTTCGCCGAAGAGGATCGGATGGGCGGCGACCAGGGCATCGAGCTGTTCGCGGTACTTGATCCAGGCAGCGGGCAGGATGCCGACACCGACGGGGATGTACTCGGGATACTCGAAACTGAGCGCTTTCAGGCGGTCTTCGTGCGCGGACATCTCTCTTCTCTGTCGGGGAGGAGCTCAGATCGGCGTCACGTCACCATCGCCAGCACGCGCTCGGCCTCGCCGACGTCGGCGCAGCGCATGCCGATCATGAACTGCCGCAACCGGCCGCCGAACTCGTGCTGCAGGGCCCGGAGCTCGTCTACACCACCGACGTGGAGGAGGATCACCCTCTTCCCGGCTTCGAGGATGCGGTGGTACAGAGGCCACCAGCGACGATCCCACACCGGCTCGACGCCGGCGCCGGGGGTCCACTGGATCATGTCGATGCCGTCGATGGCGAGCAAGGCGTCGAGATGAGCGACCGCACCGGGACCGTCCCAATGATACATGCAGTGGTCGAGGCGCGCCGCCATGCTCTCCAGCACGGGAACCATGAACTCGCTGAACAGAGCCGGCGAAACCATGGCCGAGAAGTCGCACTGCAGCTTGGCCATGCGCCCCGGGGCCCAAGCCCAGAAGTGGCTGCCACCGCGGTCGTCGCGCACCGCGTCGTAGAGCCGATCGTAGTACTCGAAGTAGAGCTCGGTGATCTGCGCCAGGCTGGCCGCGACCCATTCCGGCCGCTCGAGCAGGTCCACGAGCAGCGCCTCGGTGCCGCGCATGGCGGCCAGGGTGTCGAGGCCCTCGATCAGATCGGGGAAGGAGGTGAGAAAGCGGTCGCCACCGTGGCGCAGCTGCTCGCGTGCCAGGCGCCGGGTGAAGGCCCAGTAGAAGTTGTCCTCGTCGTACTCGAAGCGCGCCCTGTCTGGCGATTCGATGCAGGGGTGGAACCACACCGTGCCCGGCCGCTCCTCGCCGCGGCAGCCCAGGTAGAGGGCCAGGCAGTTGGGACCCAGGTCGGGGGCGACGCAGGGTACCGCCTCGGCGAGATACTCGGTGGCAGCGCAGGCGCGCAGCGCCAAGTTGAGGCGGTACTCGAAGCTCCGCGTCGAGTAGTGGGTGACCCAGCCGGCCGGCTCCGGCAGTACGGGAACGGTGGCGCGCGGCGTGTCGAGGGGCACGGTGAGCTGCAACGCCGGACGGCCGATGTCGACACCGCGCCACCACGCCGTGAGACGGTCGCGGACGTCGTCGAAATCCTCGCGGTAGCGCAGGCCGGTCACGTCAACTCTCCGCAGACCGCGCACCAACGGCGACATCCGGTCCGGCGGCCGGACAGGCTCAACCCCCGTTCCAGCATCTTTCGTCCTCCCACCAGGAATCTACGCCATCGCCCAGCCTGGCCCATTCCCTTGCCCGAAGTCGGCATACGGAGTTCCCTCTGCCCCTGCGGCAGACCGAAGGCTTCGTCTATTCTTTCTTTGGTAGATGATGAGGACGGATGTATCATCGTTTCGGCGGTCACCACTCGCACCATGACAACGACCACGAGACTTCTCAGACGAGAAAGGATCCGTATGAAACTCAAGTCGGAGTTGCAGGCGACCATCGATCAGATCGCCAGCGCTGACAGCCCCATTGGCATGGACGCCCTATACGTTCACGCCCTCATACTGGACAAGCTGGAAGGCATTGAAAAGCGCCTAGATGCCCTCGAGAAATCAGCCGCCGAATGACCCGTCGCAGAGCCTGCACCGTGATCACCGCACAGGCTGTCTGGAACCAGCTGCGAGAGCTCCAGGACTCGATGTTCGGCGCCCCGCTGAGCGTCGTGGATGTGGGACTGATCTACGACGTGGCGGTTGTGGGCTCCGACGTCCGGGTGGTCGTCACGATGTTCAACCGCGGCCACATCTACATCAACAGCCTATCCTCCGCCGTGCGGCAGAGCGTCCTCGCTCTCGACGGCGTGGACGAGGTGACTGTGGAGTGTGTGTGGGACCCTCCCTGGACGCCGGATCGACTGTCTCCGGCAGCTCGGGATGTGCTCGGATTCCAAGCCGGAGACCCCATCGAGGGGAGGCTGCACATCACCTCGGAGCTCAAGGCTCCACTCGACGCATCGCCCCCCTTTGACGAGCGGCATCTGGACGGTGGTCCGCTGCGGGTCACGTCCGTTACGCAGGGGCAGGTGGCGGAACTGGACAGCAACCGTCTCCAGCGTTGGCGAGGCGGATGGAAGTTCTACAATCGATTCGAGTTCGCCGAGGGGGGCGGTCTGAGCCGCCGAAACGAGCCCGTCCACCTGGAGTGCAGCTTCGACGCCGAGCACATCCGTGATCTGGCGAGGGAGGCCCGGCTGGTTGCGGAGGACAGTCTGGAGGAAGTGCCCTGTCAGGTATACGGTGAGTACACCGAGGCCGGGCTCAGACACTGCACGATCGCCTTCCTCGCCGACGTGGAAGCCAGGGAGCAGAGGAGCTATCTCCTCCTGTACGGCAACCCGTCCCCCGCCTGCTGGACACCGTTCCACAGCACCGACCTGGTGACCCGCGGCGAGGGTTACGCCCTCGAGATCGAGAACAGCTACTACCGGGTCCGGCTGTCGCCCGTCATGGGCCAGTTGCGGAACCTGGAATTCAAGCGCTGGGGGCGGACCTGTCTGGGCAATGAAGATCCGACCGCCATCAACACGACGAGTGCCACCAACGATCCCGAAGCCAAGCTGGACATCGCCTGGCATGGCGAGGACTCCTGTCTGCACTGGAACCCGGACTTCACCAAGCAGCTGCGCTACCGCATCACCAACTGGCCGGAACCGCCTCACTTCTCGGTTGCGCGGGGTCCGATCTGCACCGTCGTCAAGCGCTGGGGCTATCCCGTGTGTCCCGTCTTCCCGGCCCTGCACCAGACGGCCGTGACCATCGCGGTGACCTACACCTTCTACTGCGGACTGCCCTACTTCACGATGGAATCGCGTCTGGATGTGGAGGAAGAGCTCGACATCGGCGCCGTCAGGAACGACGAGTGGGTGTTATTCGGTCGTCCCTTCACGCATGCCATGGCGATGGGGGACGACGGCGCCCTCGAGACCTTCCTCTCCGGCGAGGGCAAACCCTTCGAGAGCAACCCGGCCCTCGTGGGACTCTTCCACGAAGCCAAAGGGGACGCCTTTGTCTCCCTCGGCCTGTCGTATGACGCGCGCGGCTTCCCCGGCGCCTACGACCCGAAGGGCCGCGGCGTCGGGATCACCGGAGCCGGCAACCAGCTCTGGGTCCGCTGGGCCTACCATCCGGAGGGTGAGGCCCCCGTGATCCAGCCGGGCGCGACCATCGGCGAGCACAACGCCTACCTGCTCTACAACGTCGGTGAGGAGGGCGGCCACGAGCAGGCGAGGAACTGGTATGATCGGCTGCGGCAGCCGCTGATCGCCACGCAGTTGAACCAGCGCGGCCGGGCGCGGGTGCGGAAGTGATCCACGCCTCGCCTCGTCCCAATCACCTCGAGCCGCGGCAGACCGTACCGCGCCAAGAGGACGGGCCTCGAGATTCAGGGCGTCGAGAAAAACACTGTCGGAAACCGAGTCGCTGCTGTTGCCGGTGTCTTCGATCAGGGGAGTCCTCACTGCTTCACGAGGGCCGCGACCCAGCCGCCCTTGTACGGCGCGGAGAGGGTTACGACGTCGCCGCCGTCCATGGTCTTCTCCAACGGGCGATAGCCCCGGATCTCAATGATCCGGCCCATGGAGACGCTGATCCACGTCACCTCGAAGGATCCTGGTGCGTCGGACAGGTCGAGCCCCACGGACCCGCCATTGGTGAAGTACAGCGCGTAGCGCTGTCCGGGTGTTGCCGCCAGATAGGCCTCGTTGGGGTCGCGGTCGGACAGCAGCTCCATGTGCGGCGTGACGTCCCAGAAGCTGATCGACTTCTCCAGAAGGCGCGCCGCCTCAATGCTCGCTCTGGCGTGGTCGTTGAGCCCGTTGCCCGAGTCGGGACGGTGGAAGCGGGCGCTGGCTGAGCCACCGAGGATGTTGCGCCAGAAGCGCTCGACGCCATCCTCCGGTCCGCCGGTCCCGAAGCGCTTGTATCCACTGCCGTAGATCTTGGTGTGATTGCTGGGACGCCGATGCCGGTCTACCTGCTGCAGGAGCCACTGGAGCCTTTCCCAGTGTGCCTCATCGTAGTTCCGGCTGTTGACCTGCGAGATATCGGCAAACATGTAGTGCTCGGGGTCCTCGAAGATCTGCGGCGTGTGCTCTGCCTGCTCTCCCTTGAAGGCATCGTCGAACATGTCCGTCGTGCAGACCAGCACGTCCCTAGCGTCGGCCGCGGCCTTGATGAACTGAATCCAGTACTGTCCCCATGCCGCCGGCGTGGACGTCTCGTTGTCCATGCAGTACAGGACATGTCCGTACTCGAGGCTGCAGGACAGCATTCGGGCGACGAATGCTTCCTGGTAGGCGCGAATGGGATCGAGTTTCTCATCATACCGCGGCATGCCCTCGATCGAGTGGAAGAACGGCTGCAGGTCCCGGCCTGAATGCTCGGGGTAGGCGACATCGAAACCGGTCTGGTCGTACGTGTAATTGACATTGTTGCCCGGATTCCAGGGACTGGTCTCCCAGTTCAGGGTCGAATAATCAAAGCGGTCCCAGACCTCGATCTGCACGAAGATGTCCCGTTCAGCCGTCCACTTCAGCATGTTGCGGAATCGCGTCCAGTATTCCTCGTTCCACTGGTCCAGATCGAATCTGCCGTCCGGCAGCAGGTTGTGCGGCTTGAGCTCCGCCCCTTCGCGCTGGCTCATCGTATTGCGCACGTAGTTTGCCCCGACCTCCTGCATCTCGTCGAGATGCGCCTCGAGGCCATCGAGCAGAAAGATGTGGTCCGTCTCGCTGCCGCCCAGCAACATGACCGGGGCACCCCTGTACTGCCAGTAGCGTGGGTTGCCGGAATAAGGTTGGATCCGATCCTCGTTGCTCATGGTCCTCTCTCTCATCTCATTGCTCTCTACCCGGATTCGTTAACCGGGTAGAGTCGCTCATCCCCCGTTCCACTCCCGTCTGCTGGGCACCAATCGACCGCGTACCTGTCGCTATGCTGAGGCGGAACCCTCGAATGGCCGATTCCGCGGTGACCGGCCAGCTTGCCAGGTGCCGGTGCAGGGCGCCGCTGACCTCGTGGCTCGGGACCTGCTCGCCGCGATCGGTGACGACCACCACCCGGTAGATGTACTCGGTGTCGCCGCGCGGGCCGGCGTCCACGAAGGTCGTCTGCGCGACGTCTGTAATCTCGACGAGCGTGGCCACGACAACGAGATCGAGCTCACTGCGCAGCGCCCGGTAGGCGGAAAACGGGGCCGTGCCGGCGTAGGCAGTCCACGACAGCGTCACCGTGGCGGTGGTGTCGTCGGCGACCACCGTCAGCTGGACAGGCTCGAAGAGATCGGGATCCAAGGGGCTGTCCCGTTTGGCATCGTGGCTACACCCGAGTCCGAGAAGCAGGACGATGTAAACGGATAGGGATCATCGCAAGGGAGAAAAGGCAATGCCTGTGCCATCGGCCCGTCAAGGACACAACTACATGTGTTTGCGAAGGTTACTGCGGATCGACAGGGTGGCTCTCAAATCCAAGATCCGGGACAGATCTGGTTCTGCTGGGTGTCCACAGATATAGAACGCGCCGTGCGTCCGGGATTCTCGGCCGTCACCGGACACAGCGTCCTCCGGGCAGGGAACTCCGCCGCCGGTACGTATGTCCCATCGTGGGATGGGAAGGACCGGGAGGGCCTTGGCCCCGCAACGGGTGTCTACTTCAGCCGCCTCGTCGTGGATGGGGTGCGGCGGCAGACCCGCAAGATGCTGTCTCGTCCGCTGGAAGCGGACGCCAGCGCACCGCCTGCATCAGGCCGGGCCGGTCTAGGCCCAGCGCATGCGGCCGATCGCCCAGCACGCTGAGAATCATCCCGGGCTCGCCGTCCGCCAGCTCCGGCGGCAGGACGCAGTTCGTGGAGTATTCGGGGTACGTCAGCACCGTGCTCAGGTAGTAGATCTCTTCATCCCACGTGTTGCCCCCGTCGCCGCT
>JASLMQ010000932.1 GCA_030746455.1 Candidatus Latescibacterota bacterium | reverse complement strand
AGCTGTGCAGAGCGGGGAAATGAGAAGTGCGAAATCTCAGATGCAAAAGGCAAAACGAGGAGAATCAGCACCGATCAATAGCCTCACCGCATTGCCTTCGAGGAGCACAATGGAAGAAGCGAAGACGATAGAGCAGCCGGTTGCGTGTCACGTGATGGCCAAGCCCACCGGGTCGATCTGCAACATATCGTGCCAGTACTGCTTCTACCTGGAGAAGGAGAAGCTCTACCCGGAGGCGGGAAAGCAGTGGCGGATGGACGATGAGATACTCGAGCGCTATGTGTCCCAGTACATCGAGGCGCAGGACGTGCCCGAGGTCAACTTCGCCTGGCAGGGAGGGGAACCCACGCTGATGGGGATGGACTTCTTCCGTCGGGCCGTGGCCCTGCAGAAGGAGTACGCCGGTGGCAAGCGGATCACCAACGCCTTCCAAACCAACGGGATTCTTATCGATGACGAGTGGGCGGCCTTCCTCGCGGAGAACGACTTCCTGATCGGGCTGTCGATCGACGGGCCGCAGGAGATGCACGATCGCTATCGCGTGGACAAGGGCGGCAAACCCACGTTCGAGCGGGTGATGGCGGGCCTCGAAGCCCTGAGGCGGAACGGGACCGAGTTCAACACCCTCACCGTCGTGCAGGCCGACAACGCCCGGTACCCGCTTGAGGTCTATCGCTTCCTGAAGAAGATCGGGAGCCGGTTCATGCAGTTCATCCCGATCGTCGAGCGGCTCACCGAGGAGCCCGGAGAGGATCTGCTCGAGCTGGTCGGCCCGCGCTTCGAAGGATCGGCCCGGGTCACGAAGTGGTCCGTGGGGCCCTCGCAGTACGGACGCTTCCTCTGCTCGATCTTCGACGAGTGGGTGCAGAAGGACGTGGGGCAGACCTTCGTTCAGCTGTTTGACGTGGCCCTGTCGGCCTGGGTCGGACAGGAGCCAAGCCTCTGCATCTTCGCGGAGACGTGCGGCAAGGCCCTGATCATCGAGCACAATGGGGACCTCTACGCGTGCGACCACTACGTCTACCCCGAGCATAGCCTGGGGAATGTGGGGGAGAAGACGATCCGCGAGATGGTGGCGAGTCCGCAGCAGGAGAAGTTCGGGAACGACAAGCGCGACGCGCTACCGAGGTTCTGCCGGGAGTGCGAGTTCCTGTTCGCCTGCAACGGGGGATGTCCGAAGCATCGCTTCGACCGGAGCCCGCACGGTGAGGAGGGGCTGAACTACCTGTGCAAGAGCTACAAGATGATCTTCAGACACGTGGATCCGGCCATGCGGTTCATGGCCAATGAGGTGAGGCACGGTCGGCCGGCGGCCAACGTGATGGGCTGGATGGCGCGGCAGGAGGCGCTCAAGGCCGCGTCGAGATCGAAGGCCCCGGGGCGGAACGATCCCTGCCCCTGCGGGAGTGGGAAGAAGTATAAGCAGTGTTGTGGGAAGCGGTAGAGAAAACCGACGACGGACGACCCTCCTTCGCTCCTTGCGGAGCTACGGAAGGGCAGGCGGACGACAGACCGCGGCATTGCGCCGTGAGGCCGGTTCTTCCGTGGTCCGTGGTCTGTGGTCGGTCGTCAGGTTTCTTCCGTTTCGACCCAAATGGGCGAGGTCCAACCCTTGGCGCCCAGGGCGTGAGCGACATTGCCTCCGTACTGGGGGATCGGGTCGGGTGAGAGGACTTCCATATAATAGTAGTGGGGGCCGGGACGGTACTGGCAGAGCTTGAACTCCTGGATCTCGCCCGATGTCTGACCGGTGAAGCGCTCGTCGTACATCAGGCGCCCGTCCCGGTGGATGCGCAGGATGTAGTCCTGGTCCGCGCCCACCACGCGCCACTTGAGGGTGGGGTCCTCGCGGACCGTGAGCGAGCTGCCCATCATCTGATCGTTGATCGTGAACTCCATCAGGATCCTCTGGCCCGCCGTGGCATAGCACCGGCGGGCCTTTATCGCGTCCAGGATGGCTGCCCGGTCGAGACGTTCCGCCCAGAGGCCCGTGAGCGCGCCGGCATAGCCCGGGTTGCGGTGGTGGCCGTCGCCGCTGCCGGTGAACGCGAACCTGTGGCCCTGGTTCAAGTACTTGAAGAAGATGTCGTAGAGGTCGAAGTTGATCATCCACGCGGCGCAGATGTCGATGCCCCACTCCACGTCGGTGTCGTAGAGGTTCCACGTGCCGTGGTGCGGGTGGGGCAAGGCCAGGTAGCCTTTTTCCTTGAACCACGCGATGGCCTCACGCGTGTCTTTGTGGGTGGTACGTTCTCCCCTGGCATAGGCGTCGCGATGGACCATGTGGAACGGGTCGGCCTCCATCTCGTCCTCGTCGGCCATGACCGATCGGTGATCGCGTTCGAAGTCGTTGACACCTGTCACCGTGTACTCGTAGCCGGGGAACATCGCGAAGCGGCCGGGCTCGTTGACCACCATCGCGTTGGCGAGGACATAGTCCCACTCGTAGTCCTTCATATACCGGCTGTCGTGGCGCTTGAACCGGCTCCAGAAGCAGTCGTTGTCGGACACGGTGAGCGCGTGGATGCCGGCCTTGTCTCGTGCGTAGTGACCCAGCTCGTCGGGCTCGCCGTCCATTTCCATCGAGA
Source organism: Candidatus Latescibacterota bacterium (assembly GCA_030746455.1). Next base: position 1,495 of record JASLMQ010000932.1, on the reverse strand, counting down.
CGGCCGAGTGGGCGTGGAAGTCGCCCCAGTAGAGGCGATACTCGGCCTGTCGATCGTCGGGCAGCCCGTTCGGACTGCCGCCGAGGTCGTCTTCGATCGGCAGGTCGACCTCCTTCCACTGGGCGATGTTGATCGTGCGGCGGTCCTCGGGGACGGTGGGTAGATCATCCGACAGGGCGACGCGCTCGAGGTGGAGCTCGTCGTCGGCAACGTCGTTCGAGAGGAGATAGCTGGACGCACCGACGGTGCTGTTGTGTGGCAGTTCATAGCGGACATAGCCCTCGGTCACATCGAGGGGCGGCGACCAGGTTCCGTCGTCACTGCGGTGGCCGAAGATCCTGCCAACCGACGTGATGGTGCCCTCGCCCTCGTCGGCCTTCGCCTCGTAGAAGAGCCAGACCCCGCCTTCCTTCCGCGACTTCAGCACGGGGAAGAGCCGCCGTCCCTGATGCCCCAGATTGGACGGCTTTGGGAAGTCGGTGAGAAGCCCGTAGTGCAGGGGAGCAATGTCGGGTTCGCCTTCAGCCCCCACCATGGGCTTCCAGGCCGTCCCGTCGAAGCGCGCGCCTCGGATCGAGAACTTCTGCTGCAGGACGCTGTCGTCGTACATCACGTCCTTCCACCGGACCCACGCCGCCCACAGGTTCCCGTCGCCGTCCCGGCAGATCGTCGCCTTGTTCTCCCACTCCGAGTCGCCGCTGATCTTCACCGCGTCTCCTGCCCCTGAGGGATCGGCCGAGGCACCGTACACATCGTAGGTCCCGCCCGTGTAGCTGTCCCAGACGACGTAGATCCCTTCCTCTCCGCAGGGCACCATTCTCGGCCGGTAGTTGTACCGAATCGACTCGCCCAGAGCGCACTTGGCCACCTTTCCGTCGGGCAGGACGCGCAGGATCTCGATGCGGCTGTCCCCCTTGACGGAGTGGGCCCAGCAGATCCACAGCGTGCCGCTGTCGTCCAGGAGGGCCTGTGATTCCCACACCTTCGCGGATGTGGCTACGGGGTAGATGACCTCGGGATCTGAGAGGCCCGAACCGTCATGCGTCCGCGACCAGAAGGCATACTGGCGCCCCACCTTCTCCAGCCAGACGAACCGGACGCCGTCGCCGCCCGAGGGGATGCAGAGCGGGCGCGTCTGCATGGTGTCGTTGGGCGACAGGGGCTGGATGGGGCCCGGCGTTTGCCCGTCGACACGCCTGATGAAGGTCCTGGACCCCTTCTGCGCGTGGGCGGCCCACGCGATCCAGCAGGCAGCGCCGTCCGAGACGGCGCACAGGGATCCCTCGTAGTTGTCTTTGGAGTAGGTGGCTTCGGTGACGCGGATGTCCATGCTATGAACCTCGGTGAGCGGGTTGGGGGTGTCGGGTGGTTGCTGGCGCTCTTTCGGCCGATTGGGGCCCCGATCCCAGAGCTCGGCTTCCAGCGCGTACACCTTACTTCCTGAGAGCCACTGATCCGTCCACGCCGAGTGCCCGCCGAAGCTGCTTCGCAGCGG
>JASLMQ010000931.1 GCA_030746455.1 Candidatus Latescibacterota bacterium | reverse complement strand
GGGTCGAACGCGGTTACGACCGTACTCATCGTGCTCGGGATCCTGGTGGTCATCAACTTCCTGGCCAGCCGCTACTCCCACCGATTCGACACAACCGAAGGCCGGGTCCACAGCCTCTCGGACCAGACGGTGACGCTCCTGGATTCGTTAAAGAAGGACGTCCACGTGGTGGCCTTCTATAGGGGACACAATCAGGAGAGGTTCGGAAGCCTACTCAAGGAGTACGCCTACCATTCACGTCATTTCTCCTACCGCCTTGTTGACCCGGACAAGGAACCGATGGTAGCAAGAGAGTATCGCATAGCGACATATGGCACCTCTGTGATCCAGGTGGGGGAAAAGCAAGAGCAGATCCGGAGCTCCACAGAGAAGGATCTCACCAATGCGGTCGTGAAGGCCCTGCGCTCGGAGGAGAAGGTCATCTACTTCGCCTTCGGCCACGGCGAGGCCACACCCGAGGACTTGGACCGGCGAGGTTACAGCCGCGTGAAGCAGGCACTCCTCGAGGCCAACTACGTCCTTCGCGACAGCCTTCTTATTGTGCAAGAGGGCATGATCCCCGGTGACTGTGATCTTCTCATAGTTGCCGGTCCCACGTCCGCTCTACTTCCGGCCGAGATCGACTCGGTAAGGAGCTACCTGGAGCGTGGGGGATCAGGGCTGTTCCTGTTGGACCCAGGCGTGGAGTCGGGGATGGAGGCGATGCTGGAGGAATGGGGGGTGAATGTTAACGATGACTACGTGGTGGATCGCAGGGGCTTGCACTACTCCACGCCGGTGTCTGCAGGATACGGCTCGCACGCAGTCACCGCGAAGCACAGGGCGACAATGACCTTCTACCCGCTAGCTAGGTCAGTATCGCAGAAGCTGCCTGTTCCTGGTGTTGAGGAGGCAGTCGAGCTGGTGTTCACCTCTCGCGACAGTTGGTCAGAATCCGACAGGCTATCAGACCAGGTTCCTAGCTTCGATTCTGCCACTGATAGGCCAGGGCCAGTCCCACTGGCGGTGGCCGTGACGGCCAAGCCGAAGGCTCCCCGGTCTGAGGCAGGAGAGGACGTCGAAGCAAAGGTTCGTATCGTCGTGTTCGGGGATGCAGATTTCGCGAGCAATCAGTTCTTTGGCGCAGCGGGCAATGGCGACCTGTTCCTCAATTCGGTCAACTGGCTTCTAGAGGAAGGTCAATTGATCGCCATTCGCCCCAGAGAGCGAGGCCTCCGGCCCATGACGCTCACCGGCAACGATACAAGATGGATCTTCTGGTTCTCACTGGTCCTGCTTCCCGGCGTCCCGGTCATCGCCGGGGTCCTGGTCTGGTGGCGGAGACGCTAGCGCAGCACGTGTCTGGGAGGACAAGCGACTATGGGTTTCAGAACGACAGGCATCCTGGGGTTGCTCTTCATCGGGCTGCTGGCCTTCCTCTACTTCTACGAGATCGGGGGGGAGGAGGCCCGAAGGAAGGCTGCCGAGGATGCCAAGAAGGTGTTCTCGATCGACGAGGAACAGGTGAAGCGAGTCTCCGTGCGCCGGAGGGACACGACTCTGGTCTGCGTGAAGGACGGAGATCTGTGGCAGATTGTGGAGCCGATCCGTACCGACGGCGACCGGGGAAGCATCGAGTCGCTCATCCGCTCGGTCAAGAACCTGGAACGGACGGGCGCGATCGCCGACAGTGAGGACGTCGCGTCTGGGGAGGTGGAACTCGCGGACTTCGGGTTGAAGGATCCCGACGCTACGCTGGCGCTCGAACGGTCCGACGGGGACGCCGACACACTGTACCTGGGGGACAAGAGCCCCACGGGGAGCTATGCCTACCTCCGACGCTCGGGTGATCCGGGGATCCTGGCGACGAATGCGTGGCGCAAATCCGGTCTTGAGAAAGGGCTGTTCGATCTCAGGGACAAACGTGTGCTACCGTTTGATCGGGACGACGTGCGCAAGATCGAGGTCACTGGAAGCGGCCGCGAGGTCGTCCTGGTCAGGCAAGAAGGGGAGTGGCACCTGGAGAAGCCCATCCAGGACCGTGCCGACGAAGATGCGGTCAAGCGCCTCCTGAGCCGGCTCCACACCGTTCGGGCCAGGGGTTTCTCTGCGAACGAGGCGGCGGACCCTTCCAGATACGGCCTGGCGGACCCTCGGCTGGAGGTGTCGCTCTACGAAGGTGAGGGGCTGGCAAAGAAGACATCGGTCTTCGGCGATCCGATCCGGGTGGGAGGCAAGCTCCGCTACCACGGCAAGTACCTCCCCAAGGCGCCCGTCTTCCAGGTGGATTCGTCTCTGGTGGGAGACGTAAACAAGACGCCGTCGGATCTGAGGATCAAGGAGATTTTCGCATTCGACTCGACCGGTGTCGACCGGGTCACGCTTGCGTACTCGGACAGCCTGGTGGACTGCGCGAGGGACACGGTTGGCGACGGCTGGGATGTGCTGCACCCGCCATCCGTGACGCTCAGCTCGACGATGGAGGACCTCATAGACGATGTGAACGATCTCAAGGCCGAGGGCTACGTGGACGGCGAAGCGCCCCACCCGGCCGACTACGGGCTCGACCCTCCGCAGGTTCGCGTGACGATCCGGCGGGGGAGCGATGTCGTACGTGAGGTGGCCGTGGGCAAGGTCGGTGAGGAGACCTATGCCTCCGTTGACGGTCGCACGCAAATCGTGGAGGTGAAAGAGAGGATCCTCAACAGACTCAAGGTCCGGCTGACACCTATGGAGCCGGATGCTGCGGCCGATACGACTCGGGCTGAGATCCCAGGCGCCTCCGGCGGGTAAGAGGGACGGATGGTCCGAGGTCTTGTGACATCGGCAGCGCTGGTTGTGGTCCTGGGCGCCGGAACATTGCCCTGTGCCGCCGTCCCGACCCTCGAGACGGGCGTGAACCTCGACACGATCACGGTGGGCGATCCCGTTACCTTCCGCGTGCGGGTGCGCCGAGCTCAGGACGACCGCACGGAGCTCCTTCAGGGCAGCGACTGGCCTTCTCCGCTCGAGATCCTCGATGCGTTTCCTCCCTCTCTCCGGGAGCTGGAGGACGGCCGAATCGAGGAGATCGCCGACTACATCGTCACGGCCTATCGGACCGGAGAGCTGGAGGTCGCGCCGCTGGCGCTGTGGTTCCGCACGGCCTCCGGGGATAGCGGCCGACTGACCTCTGAGCCGGTCCACGTGGTGGTCCTCAGCGTGTTGGGCGAGGACGAGTCGGACATTCGCGACATCAGGGACCCCGTCGAGATGCGGACGCGGGTCCCCTTGTGGTTCTGGGGGGTCCTGATCGGCCTGATCGGTGCCGCTGTGGCTCTCTGGTGGTATCTGAGGCACCGGACACGTCAGGCTGCACGCGGAGTCGAGATTCCGCCTGTCGACTGGTACGCGGAGCTCGAGAAGATCGCCCGGATGGGTCTCGTCGAGCGTGGGGAGTACAAGAAGTACTACACGATGGTATCGGACGTGGTGCGCAGACACCTGGAAGGGCGCTCGGGCGTGGAGGCGATGGAGTCCACGACCTTCGAGGTCGCGTGGCGTCTGCGCCAAACCCGGGTTTCGGATGCCTACGTCTCGGATCTGGAGGCGTTCCTGGGGGATGCGGATTTGGTCAAGTTCGCCAAGTCGAGACCCCCTGTGCAGGCGGCACAGGGGGCGGTCGACCGTGCGCGTGAACTGATGAGGCGGACCGACACCGAACACCGTCCCAGGCAAGACGGCGAAGGGGCGGCTGCACCGGTTTCAGAGGCGGGCCAGACCCCATGATCCGGTTCGAAGACCCCGAGCTCCTCGTGCTGCTGGCCGTCATCCCGGTTCTGGTCTACCGATACGTGCATCGTGAGCGACAGAAACGGGCGAGCATCCGGTTCTCCAGCCTGGCGCCCTTCAGAGGGATCCGACCTTCGCTCGTGCTCGTGCTGCGTCACAGCCTCATCGTCTTCAGGTGCGTGGCGCTTCTGCTGGTGGTGGTGGCTCTCGCCCGCCCCCTGTCGGGTCGGGAGGGACGCGAGGTCCTGACGCAGGGCATCGACATCGTCCTGGCCCTCGACGTCTCCAGCAGCATGGAGGCCAAGGATCTCGACCACCAGAAGAAGACGCGCCTCGAGGTGTGCCGCGAGGTGGTGGCCCAGTTCGTGGAAGGCCGCGTGAACGATCGCCTCGGCCTGGTAGTCTTCGCGGGTGAGGCCTATACGCAGTGCCCCCTCACCCTGGACTATGGCGTCTTCCGTGGCTTCCTCGACGCGGTGCAGATCGCCGATGAGTCATGGGACGGCACGGCCATCGGGACGGGGATCGCGGTGGCCGTGAACCGGCTTCGCAGGTCTGAAGCAAAGGGCAAGGTCATCATACTTCTGACCGACGGAGTCAACAACCGCGGGGAGGTCGACCCGATCACGGCGGCGAAGGCGGCCGAGGCGGTCGGGGTCCGGATCTACACAATCGGCGCCGGTAGCCGGGGCACGGTGATGCAGAAGGTCGACGGCGGCATCTTCGGCCCCCGCGTGGTGCCCGTCCAGGTCGAGATCGACGAAGAGACCCTGAGAGAGGTGGCCAGCACCACAGGCGGACGGTACTACCGGGCCACCAGCGAGAGGAAGCTGGAGGAGATCTACGGCGAGATCGGGGAGATGGAACGGGTGGAGATCAAGACCCGGGATTACGTAGACTACAACGACCTGTTCCCCCTCTTCCTCTGGCCGGGACTCGTCCTCCTGGGCGCCGAGGTGGTGCTGACGCACACGCGATTCCGCAGGATACCCTGAGTGCACGACCCGTCCATTCGCGAGGATGAAGAGCAGTGAGGTTTGGTGATCCCCAGGCGTTCTGGCTGCTGAATCTGATACCGCTGCTGGTCGTCTTCACCCTCTGGGCCTCCCACAGGAAGCGGAGGGCGTTGGGAACCTTCGGCCGGCCGGGGATGGTGGCCAAGCTCACGTCGGCCACGAGCCGCGCCAGACAGGGCGTGAAGGCCGCCCTCGTCATCGGCGGTTTCGGCTTGCTGTCCCTGGCGCTGGTCCAGCCTCAGTTCGGCACGAAGACGGAGCTGCTGCACCGCCGGGGTGTGGACATCATCATCGCCCTGGACACCTCAATGAGCATGCTTGCGGAGGATATCAGCCCCAACCGCCTGCAGCGGGCGCTCTATGAGATCGAAGGCCTGATCGACCGGTTGCAGGGAGACCGGATCGGGTTGCTGGCCTTCGCCGGGAAGAGCTTCACCCTATGCCCGCTTACCCTGGACTACACGGCCGCCAAGCTTTTTCTAGACGCGGTCGGGGTGGACACCATCCCGGCCCAGGGCACTGCGATCGCCGAGGCGATTCGGTCGGCCACTCGCTCATTCGGCACGCAAGGACAAAAATACATGGTTCTGATTCTGATCACGGACGGTGAGGACCACGGGGGCGATCCCCTGGCCGCCGCCGAGGAGGCGGCCACGGCCGGGGTCCGCGTCTATGCCGTTGGCGTCGGGACCCCGGAAGGCGAGCTGATCCCCGTCCGCAGTCAGGGGCGACGGGAGTACCTCAAAGACCGGCGGGGCAATATCGTCAAGACCCGGCTCGACGAGGCAACGCTCGCCAGGATCGCCGAGATCACCGACGGGGCCTATATTCGTGCTCAGGCGGGTGGGGTTGGGGTCGAGGAGGCCTATGCTCAGATCTCGCAGATGGAGAAGCGGGATCTCGGATCTCGGAGGTACACGCAGTACAAGCACCGATACCAATGGCCGCTGGGTCTCGCGTTCCTCTGCTTCGTCTTCGAGGCGCTGCTCTCGGATCGCCGCAGGGGGGTGGGGGAGTGGCGGGGCCGGTTCCAGGAGTGAGTCGTGGCTGTAGGCACCCACATCCGAGCACGAGTGCCGGTCCGCGGGAGCGACCGGTGGCGCACGGCTGCCGTCCTGCTGCTGGCGTTGTCGACGATGGGGTTTAGCTTCCTGGATCCGGTTGCGGAGAAGAATCGCGAAGGCAACCAGATGTACCGGGAGGGCAAGTTCGACAGGGCCCTCGAGAAGTACCGGGAGGCACAGCTCGAGGCCCCCGAGGCCCTTCAGCCCCACTTCAACGCAGGGGACGCTCTGTTCCGCCAGGATGCCTACGCGGAGGCGGCAAAGGAGTATGGCCGGGTGGCCGAGGCCCAGGGGGCAGGCCTGGTGGCCGATGCCAGCTACAACCTCGGGAATGCCTTCTTCCGCAGCCAGCGCCTACAGGAGGCCGTGGCGGCCTACAAGCAGGCGCTGCTGCACCGTCCTGACGACGTGGACGCGAAGGCCAATCTGGAGCTGGCCCAATCGTTGCTGGACCAGCAAGAGTCCCAGCAGCAGGAGGGACAGGACGGGCAGGGACAGGCCGAAGAGGAAAAGTCTCAGGAGGAGCAGCAGGAGGGTGAAGATCAGGAACAGGATACGGGGCAATCGCAAGGTGAAGAGGACCAGCAGGACCAGGAACAGATGGAGCAGTCGGATGCGTCGGCGTCATCAGAGAGCCAGCCTCGTGATCAGCAGCGGCTCCAACAGGCAGAGCCCCAGGAAGGCAAGCTCACGCCGCAGGAGGCCGAGCGGCTCCTGGGGGCCCTGGAAGACCGGGAGCGCGAGGCCCAAAAGCGCCGCAAGATCCGGCTGATGGGGAAGGCCTACACGGGCAACGCGTGGTAGCCGGGAGAGGCGGCCGCACCTCGTCCCCCCTCCCAATCCCAGCCGAGGACGATCCACTCGGATGTTCATCAAGCCGATCAGACCCGGGGGCCACTGGGGCCCGATCGCTCTGGCCGTGTTGGCCCTTGTTGTCGGCCTTCAGGTCGCGTCCCCTGGGCGTGCCCGGGCCGCCGACCTGGACGTCCAGGCCTCGGTGGACAGGACCCGCGTGGCCGTTAGGGACATGGTGACCCTCACGGTGACTGTGTCGTCCGAAGGTCTCGGATCGCCCCCGACCCCTGAGCTGTCCGCTCCAGATGGGTTCGACATACTGGGCTCCTCGTCGTCGACGTCCACGTCGATCCGGATCGTGAACGGGGACGTGAGCCAGACGCTCACGACGTCCTTCGTGTATACCCTCCGCGCCCTCCGCGAGGGGAGCTTCGTCATCGGACCGGCGCGGGTTCGGCACCAGGGAACGACCCACGACTCGTCGCCGATCCGGATGGAGGTCACAAAGGCGAGCGGCCGACGGAGGGCACAGCCCGCCCCCGCTCCGGGGCAGACGCTGAGCGCGCAGGAGCTGCGGCAGATCGAGGAGAACCTGTACGTAGCTGCGGTTCCCGACAAGAAGTCGGTCTATGTCGGTGAGCAGCTTACGGTTTCCTACAAGCTCTACACGCGATACGATCTGAGGGACATCGCCTTCGGATCCGTGCCGACGTACACCGGCTTCTGGGCCGAGACGCTTTACGACGCCAAACGGGTCGACATGAAGCGGGAAGTCGTCGACGGCCGCGCCTTCAACACGTTGCTCTTGAAGGTGGTGGCCCTCTTCCCCACTTCATCGGGCAGACAGGCGCTCGAGCAGCTCGAGATGATCTGCAGCATCCCGGTTCGGTCCAGGCGGCGAAGCCTGTTCGACTTCGACGACTTCTTCTCGACAGACCCCTTCGGAACATCCAAGAAGGTCACGGTGCGCTCCGAGGACCTGGTGGTCGAGGTCCTGCCTCTGCCGCCAGGCGCGCCTACCGGCTATAGCGGCGCGGTCGGCCGGTTCACCCTATCGGCCTCCGCAACGCCACTCGCGATTGCCGCGGGGGATCCGGTCGCGGTGAAGGCCGTGGTGACCGGCAGGGGGAACCTCAACTCGGTGCGGGAACCGCTCCGTCCCGATGCCGTGGGACTTCGATTCTACGATCCGAAGGTGGGCCTCGAGAAGCAGCCGTCCGGAAACCGCTTCGGTGGGCGCAAGACGTTCGAGTACGTGGTCATCCCCGAAGACGACGGTGTCGCAGAGATCGCGCCGTTCCGGCTGCCCTATTTCGATCCCGAAAACGGCCGGTACCACGTCGTGCAGAGCGAACCGATTCCCTTGCAGGTTACGCCCCAGGCCCGTGCATCCCAACCCCTCCCGGTCGCTTCGATGCTGAACCGCGAGGAGATCCGGGTGCTTGGGGAGGACATTCGGTTCATCAAGCCGGACCGGACGGTCCTGGAAGACCAGGGGCGTATGCTCTATGCCGACTGGCGGTTTTTGGCCCTCCAGCTGGTGCCCGTGCTGGGTTTCTTCAGCATGCTGGGTTACCGCAGGCATCGCGACCGGCTTATCGGTGACGTGGCCTACGCCAGGCGACGGCGGTCGCGCGGCGAGGCACGTCGCAGGCTGTCGCAGGCCCGGTCCCTGATGAAGGACGGCGATGACAAGGCCTTCCACGCCGAGATCCACCGCGCCCTGGCGCAGTTCCTGGCCGATCGGCTCAACCTTCCCGCGGCGGGTATGGCTGCCGATGCGGCTGCCCGGACGCTGGGTGCCCGGGGCGTGGCGCCAGAGACCGTTTCGGAGGTGTGCGAGGTCTTTCAACGGTGCGATTTCGCCCGGTTCTCGCCGTCGAGGGCTCCCGAAGGCGACATGGCCCGGCTTTATCAGGATACGGAACGGCTGATCGATGCCCTCGGAAGGACGGTGTGACGGTATGCCGACGCTCGACACGCACAGGGGGATATCGCGGCACACAAGGATGGCGCTGGTGCTGGCGGTCTTGGGGGTCTTTGTCCTGATCCCGGGCAGCACGATGACGGCAACCGCGGGAACGGCCGCGGCCGCCCGCTACAACCAGGCCAACGCCCTGTACCGCGAAGGGGAATACGCGCGGGCCGCTTCAGCGTACGAGGACGTGCTCGGGCTGGGTGTTCGCCACGGAGCGGTCTACTACAACCTGGGCAACGCCTACCACAAGGCAGGGAGGCTTGGGCAGGCGATCCTGGCCTATGAACGGGCGCTGAAGCTGCAGCCCGGCGACGAGGACTTGGCGGCCAACCTGAGGTTCGTGAACGCCCTGAAGGTGGACCGAGACCCGGAGCCCGAGGGAAATGTCGCGGTTCGCTTCCTGAGCAGGCGCTACAGGTCGCTCAGCGTCGACGGCATCGCCGTCGCCTTCGCGGTCTGCCTGCTCGCCTGTGCCACCGTTGGGGTCGCGTGGCTGTTCGCTCCCCACAGGCGGGTGACGTGGGTCTGCCTGCTCGTTGCCTGCTGCGGAGGGCTCCTGTTCGCTGGGGGGCTCTCGGCCGCCAAGATACACGACAGAGAGGCCGTGGTGCAGGCGGTCATCCTGGACGAGGAAACCGTGGGGCGCAGCGGCCCGGGGTCCGACTACCTGAAGGTCTTCAGCCTTCACGAGGGGACGAAGGTCACCGTGGAGAGGGAGGAAGGGGGGTGGTCTCTGGTGCGTCTGCCCAACGGAATGGGCGGGTGGGCGTCATCGGGGGCCATGGAGAAGATCTGACGGGCTCTTGCAGGATCCAGCCTACCCAGGTCCGCCCTCGGGCGGGCTTTTGTGTTTGCAGCGTCAGCTGAAGCCCGTATATTTCGGCCGCCGCAGGTTTGCTGCTGCAAGGTGGCTCATTCCCCCGGGGAGGTGGACATGCCCTACAACGCCTGGTTCCAGTGCGCCAAGGGATGCGAGAACCGATACCCCCTCACGCAGGTCATCTACGAGTGCCCCCGGTGCGAGGGATTGCTCGAGGTGCGGCACGACATGGATGCCCTGCGGACGAAGTCTCCGGTGTACTGGCAGCAGCTGTTCGACCGTCGGTACATGCGAACCGATTGGCCCTACGGGAGCTCGGTCTGGGGCAAGAAGGAGGTGGTGTGCCCCGAGGTGGACAACGACAACGTGGTTTCCACCTTCGAGGGGGGCAGCAACCTGTTCTGGGCGGACCGGCTCGGACAGCAGATCGGGGTCGAGGACCTCTGGGTGAAGCAGTGCGGCAACAGCCACACCGGCTCCTTCAAGGACCTCGGGATGACCGTTCTGGTCTCCACGGTCAAGCAGATGATCGCCGAGGGCCAGCAGATACCGGCTGTCGCGTGCGCGTCGACGGGGGACACCTCCGCCGCGCTGGCATCCTACTGCGCGGCCGCCGGGATCCAGGCGGTCGTGTTCCTTCCCAGGCAGAAGGTGACGGAGGCACAGCTCGTCCAGCCGATGGCAAACGGGGCCCTGGTGCTGAGCCTGGACACCGACTTCGACGGTTGCATGAAGCTGGTGCAGGACCTCTGCCACCAGGAGAACATCTACCTGGCCAACTCGATGAACTCGCTGAGGGTGGAGGGCCAGAAGACCATCGGGATCGAGTTGCTCCAGCAGTTCGACTGGGAGCGACTGGACTGGATCGTGATTCCCGGGGGCAATCTGGGTAACGTCAGTGCCCTGGGCAAGGGCCTGCTGGAGCTGCAGGAGATGGGACTGGTCGACCACCTCCCCCGAATCCTCGTGGCGCAGGCCGCGCGAGCCAACCCCCTGTATCTGAGCTACCAAAAGGGCTTCGAGGACTTCGAGCCCATTCAGGCCGAGAAGACGCTGGCCAGCGCGATCCAGATCGGGGACCCCGTGAGCGTGGAGAAGGCGATCACCACGCTCAAGCGGTTCGATGGCGTGGTCGAACAGGCGACCGAGCAGGAGCTGGCCGATGCGGTGGCGCGCGCGGACCGGACGGGCCTGTTCTGCTGTCCACACACGGGCGTGGCGTTCGCGGCGTTGCTCAAGCTGCTCGACCGGGGGGCGGTGGGGAAGGACGACCGTGTCGTGGTGATATCCACCGCCCACGGCCTGAAGTTCACCGACTTCAAAGTGCAGTACCACCGTGGAGAGCTGCAGGACCTGGGCGTCGATTCCGGGCTTGCCAACATGCCCGTGGAGCTTCCGGCCGAATACGACGCGGTGCGGGACCAGCTCTACCGGAGGCTGGAAGGTTGACACGCGTGGGCGACTTCGTTACATTCAGGCCAGCGTGGCGGGCGCGGATCTCGCTTCGCACCCGAAGTGGCGATTTGTGGCATATTGCAGCCACTCTAAACAATTCGCTAAAAAGCTGCTTTCTTCATAGCAGATCCGGATGAAAGTCTGGCGGTATGAACTGCCTGCCCGGGGCCTTTTTGGCGCCGGGCCTTTGCGTTCTGGGAGATGAGTGACACGATGAGCAAGCAGGAAGGGAAAGAGCCAAACAACCTGTCCACAAGCGCGGTGCACGCGGGCGAGGCTCGAGGGCACTGGGGGCACACGCTGACGGTCCCGATCGCGCAGACGTCCACCTATGTTTTCGAGGACTCCTCCGCGATCGATGAGTTCCTGGGCGACAGAAGCTCACGGCTGGACTACGGCCGGTATGGCAACCCCACTCAGATGGTGGCGGAGCGAAAGCTCGCCGAGCTGGAAGGGGCGGAGTCGGCCCTCCTCTTCGCATCGGGGATGAACGCGGTCACAACCACCCTCCTGGGCATGCTCTCCCGTGGCTCCCACGCGGTCGTGATCGATGACTGCTACCGGAAGACTACCCAGTTCTGCAACGCCGTGCTGCCCAAGTTCGGCGTGGAGACCACGTTTGTGCCCGCGGGACAGTACGATGCGCTCGAGGCCTCGATGCGCGACAACACCCGGGTCATCGTCGCTGAGTCGCCCACCAATCCTCACCTGAATGTCATGGACCTGCCGCGGCTGATGGAGATCGCCAGGTCCCATCGCGCCAAGGTGGTCATCGACAGCACCTTTGCGACGCCATACAATCAGCGGCCGCTCGAGTTCGGCGTGGACCTCGTCATCCACAGTGCCACGAAATACCTGGGCGGGCACAACGACCTGCTGGCAGGCGTCGTGGCGGGGTCGGAATCGCTCGTCTCTGCCGTCAAGGACTATCGGGGGATCCTGGGTGGGGTGGTGGATCCGCACTGTTCCTACCTGCTGATCCGCGGTTTGAAGACGTTCCCACTGCGCATGGCGCAGCAAAACGCCACGGCGCTGGCTCTCGCCCAATTCCTCGATGGGCACCCCGGGGTGAGGCGGGCCTACTACCCGGGCCTGGCGAACCATCCACACCACCGGATCGCGCGCGAGCAGATGGGCGGATACGGTGGGGTGGTGAGCTTCGACCTCGATGGCGACCTGCAGCGGACCAGGGCGTTCCTCGACGGCTTGCGAATACCGCGGATCGGGGCGAGCCTGGGTGGGGTGGAGAGCATCGTGACCCACCCGGCGTCGCTCTCATACTTCGAGCTGTCGCGAGAGGAGCGTCTGGAGATCGGCATCCTGGACGAGCTGGTCCGATACGCCGTGGGCGTGGAGGATCCCGACGACCTCGTCGCGGACCTGGCACAGGCGTTGGACGCCATCTAGAGACCCGGGGCGGAGGCCATGTTCGGACCGGTATTCCTCGAAACCATGCGGGCCCCCTTCCGAGATCCGGAATGGGTGCGCAAGTTCCTCGTAGGCGGGCTGCTCAGCTCGGCGTCGAACCTCTCCCTGAGTTTCCTGGTCTCGGGGCAGGTCGCGGTGTTCTTCGCTCCGGTGTTGGTGGTCCTCGCGGTTGTGCCGATCTTCGCGGTCTGGGGGTACCTCTACAGGATCTTCGTCGATGCGCTCAACGGGCTCGTGTGGTCCTCGCTGCCCGCGTGGGCGCATTGGAAGGGATACCTGGGGGCGGGCTTCTACCTCTTCCTGATCATG
>JASLMQ010000930.1 GCA_030746455.1 Candidatus Latescibacterota bacterium | reverse complement strand
TGGATGTCTCTTCCACCATCTTGAGAACGGCGTGCCAGAGCTCGTCGGGGGTCCGGTCCCGGTAGAGCACGTCGGCCGTGGTCAGCCAGTCGAGGAGGGCGGGGTTGCGCACCACCAGATTGACGAGGTAGGTGCTTCCCGCGCAGATGGCAACCAGCAGGTCGCGAAGTCCACGGTGGCCGCTGAGAATCCGATAGAGCGTGTCCGCGGCGCCATAGGCCGATATCAGGCGCTCGAAGCTGCTCAGTGCAAGGTCCGGATCCGCGGATCCCTGAACGGCTTGAACCAGCTCCGGCCCCAGCTCGAGGAAGCTGTTCCGCGCCCGGGTACCCTGGACCCGGGGGGCGTGCCCGTAGGCGAGGTAGACCAGATTGCGGTGGGCCTCGGCCGGATGCTCGAATCCCCACTCCCTCAGCATCTCCTCAGCCTCGGGGTCACCCGCCTCCATCTCGCAGATCGCCGCCACGGGTCGGCTCCCGCGCTCGCGCTCTTCGGAGAAGACGCTCTGGAAGATCATCCGGACCGCCGACAGGTGCCGCCGCAGGACTGCGCCGTATTCGTCCGGCGAATCGAAGGCGAGGCTCCGTGCCAGGGGTGCCTGTCGTTCCTCGGACTCCGGCAGCGTGTAGTCGCTGAGGCCGTGCATCATCTGGAGCCGGTGCTCGACTCGCCGGTAGAACAGGTAGGCGGTCCGGAGCGCCCGCGCTTCCTCCCTGGAAAGCGCGGACACCCCTTCGAGTTGGTCTATCGCCGTGAGGGTGTTGCCCGACCGGGCCTCCTCGTGGACGCGCCCAACCAGGAGCTGGAGGCACTGCACGATGAACTCGATATCCCGGATGCCGCCGGGCCTGAGCTTCAGGTGTGTCTCCCCTTCTCCACTGCGACCGATGTGGTCCTCGATCCTTCGTTTGATCCTTCTGATCTCATCGGCGGGGCTCAGGTCGAAGTGCCCGGGGTAGACGAAGGGCCGCAGGCGATCGAGGAAATGCCGGCCGAGATGCTCCGATCCCGCGCACGTCCGGGCCTTGATGAGCATCTGCCGCTCCCAGAGCTCACCCCTCCTCGCATAGTAGTTCTCATACCCAAGTAGTGACATGGCCAGGACGCCAGACGCTCCATCGGGACGCAGACGCGTGTCGATGCGGTAGAGGAAGCCCTCTTCCGTCGGCTCTGTGGCTTCCTTCAGGAGCCGTTCGGCCAGCCGAGAGAAGTAGACTTGGTTTGCGACACTCCCTCCCTCGCTTCCCCCGCCGCGGGTCTCTCCATCCTCCGAGTAGAGGAACATGAGGTCGATGTCCGAGCTGAAGTTGAGCTCCCGGCCCCCCAGTTTGCCAAGCCCGATGATGGCGAATTCGGCACGCGACCCGTCTGGATTCGCAGGGGGGCCGTACCGGGCGTCGAGCTCGGGCAGGAGCTGGCCGAGAAGCTGCTCCAGGCATATGTCCGCGAGGTCGGACAGCTCCTGTGCCACCTCATGGATGGCCCGATCCGCGACGAGATCGCCAGACCCGATCCGCAACAACTCCCTTCGCTGGAGGCGGCGGAGGGAGTTCAGACAGGCCTCGCGGGTCTTGAAGACGCCCAGTTCGTCCGCCAGGGTCTTCCGGAGATCCTCCTTGGTACGGTGGCGCGTGAGGCGATCGGGAGGGTCGTTCAACCAGTAAGCGAGTTCGGGGTCTCGCACCAGGATG
This sequence comes from Candidatus Latescibacterota bacterium, assembly GCA_030746455.1. The sequence goes on along the minus strand of JASLMQ010000930.1, from coordinate 484 downwards.
TCTGAGAGGAACTGGCTGCTACCAAGGAGTGTGAAGATGACCCGGCAGGACTCCGGGTGATGAACCAGGTAGCGGAGAAAGGACGACCGCCCGAACACGACGCGGACCAGCCTCTCCAGATTGTTGAGGGCCATGTCGGGGTCCGGAACGGCGAGCAGCTCCCCCAAAGAAGCAGCCGGAAGGGGGACCACACCTTCCGGCCGTGCCAGGTCCTGCAGGTTTCGAAGGGCGCGAAGGGGATCGCGGAGTCCTGACGAACTCAGGATCTTCAGAGCGGCATCGGGATGGGAGAGGACCGCCGTCGCCAGCCGCTCAGGGTTTGCGTCCAGGTCGGATGGGCACATCGCTACAGGGCTTCGGGGCCCGTTTCACCTGTCCGGATGCGGATCGCCTCCTCCACGGGCAACACGAAGATCTTCCCGTCGCCCACCTCGCCTGTGTGGGCGGCCTTGAGGATGGCATCGATGGCCCTTTCGACCTCGTC
>JASLMQ010000929.1 GCA_030746455.1 Candidatus Latescibacterota bacterium | reverse complement strand
ACGGACTAGCTCGGAAGCCCGCTGGCTCTGTTGCACGATGCTCCGAACGTCTTCACAGGCGTCACCAGGTAGATCGTCTCTCCGGTCCAGGAGCTTGGCCACGCCCATGATCAGGGTGAGCGAGTTGTTGAAGTCGTGCGCGATGCCCGCCGCCAGCTGCCCGAGTGAGGCGAGGCGATACTGGCGCAGGATCTTTGCCAGCGTCCTGCGGTCCTGAGTGACGTCTCGGATCACGAGCGTACATCCACCGGTCTCGACCTCCTCGCGAATGAGCGACCCGGTGATCTCGAAGGTCCGCTGTTCAGATCCAGGGATATGCACCTCCAGAGGGAGTCCGTCCGGCTTTCCCTGCACAATCTCCTCAAGCCCGTATCTCCCGATCTGCACAACCGGATCGCCCACACTCAGACCGGCTGCGGCAGCAAGACTCTCCTGCGCCGCTGGATTGGCGAACACGAGTCTACGTGAGCCGTCTATCAGGCAGATTCCCTCGGGCACGTGCCTGACCAGGGCGGCCATATTCTCGAGGTCACGCACCCTCGAGAGACCGAGTGAGACAACCTGTGCCACCTCCTCCACGAACTCGACGTCGGCATCGGAGAAAGCGTGAGGCTGCACGCTAGATACCGCGAACGTTCCATTCACGTGGGGCACGTCCAGGATGCAGCGGATGGCGGCACCGAAGCACTCACGCGTCCACTCGAGGCCCTCGGGCGTTATTCCCCCCGGGTTCTCTTCCACATCGGGTCGGTAGACAGTCCTCCCGCCCTTCCACATCCTCAGCACGTTCTCATTATGCGTCACCTGACGCGAAAGGGGGGTAGATTGGGCCGCGAGGTAGGTCTCGATCGTGCACGTGCGCTGATCTATGAGTCGGTGGATGGAGAGACCGCGGGAATCCAGCCCGAGCCTTCTCATCTCCTCCAGGCACATCTTGACCACGCGCTCGAGGTCGGCTGGCTGGATCATCTCCTGCACAGCCTCACTGATACGCAGCAGGGCCTCCTGGCGCAGAATCCGGCGCTTGAGGGCGCTCCCATTGCTGGCGCCCGCGCAGTCCTTCATCCCACAACCTCCTCTATCAGCGGCAGAAGCCGTATCCCCAGGTCCGCCTTCGACACGAACCCGTCCGCCCCCGCCTGGCTTGCCTGGTGCCTGTAGTCCCCGCAGTCGTAAATCGTCAAGATCACCACCCGAGTCGATCTCGAACGCGCCTTCAGGCGCCGGGTTGACTCGAGGCCGTCCATCTCCGGCATGCGCACGTCCATCAGAACCAGGTCGGGCTGGAGGGTGTCCACCTTCTCCAGTGCTGCCAACCCAGAGGTCGCGACACCCACGACCTCGATATCGGGCACGGCCTCGAGAAACCTGCCCAAGGAGACCAGGAACGGCCGGTGATCGTCTACCAGCAGCACACGTGTAGCCGCCGGGACAGGGTTCGGGCCGGATCCCGGCTCGTTCCCTTTTCGGGGAAGACCATCTGCCATCGGTCGCTCCGTCCGCTGGTTTGGGTTCTCGCTATCCTCTTTTGCGTGAGAAACATGCGAGGAATGGGCCCGATTGGGTATCGGGTGAATACCTGAAAAGCGGCCGGAAGAGACCTGATCTACGAGCTGTAGGGGATACCGGGTATGAAGGGGACTCGGTGTGGTAGATCTGTTGGGAGGGGGCGAACCAGTGTGGGTCCAACAGTCGAGCGGGGATCTGTCAAGAGCAGACGCCCGGGCCACAGGCGCTTGCTGGCCCGATTCGGAAGCTACAAGCCCTCTCAGGAGTTGCTGCTGACGAGACCGGCCCTCACAGCGAATCGAACCAGACCGGCCACGTCGTGGATGTCCAGGGAGTTCATCATCTGCGTGCGGTGGGTCTCCACGGTCTTCTGGCTGATGTGGAGCTTTTCGGCGATCTGCCGGTTGGTATTACCCTCGGCGATGAGCTGCAGAATCTCGCGCTGGCGGATCGTCAGACGTTCGAGCGGGGTCGATTCCACGTCGCCACCGGTTCTCCGAACATAGTCCGCCACGAACCGGGACACCGGGGGACTCAAGTACGTTTCTCCTCGAGCGACCGTGCGGATCGCGGTTTCGAGCTCACCCGTCTCGGCCTCCTTGAGCAGGTACCCGCTGGCCCCCACTCTCAACGCCCGCAGGACGTACTCCTCGCTGGTGTGCATGGACAGGATGATCACGCGCGTCTCAGGGGCATCCTCCCTCACGCGGAGGGCTGCGTCGAATCCGTTGAGCCCGGGCATGGCCACGTCCATCAGGACGACGTCCGGCTCGTGTGACTGGACCTGCGCCACCGCTTCGCGCCCATCCCCTGCTTCGGCAACCACGTGAATGTCCGCTGCCGCCTCGAGCAGCGCCCGAATCCCGGATCGCACGAGTGCGTGGTCGTCGGCTATCACAACGCGAATCGGGCTCATGGTGGGTCCTCCTCGCCAATGGGGGGCCGATGGTCCGTCGCCGGAACCACGGGCAGGCATGACCGGACCGTTGCACCCTTCCCGGGTTCGGACTCTATTGCCAGCCGGCCTCCGACAATGGCTGCCCGCTCCTCCATGCTTACAAGGCCCGTGCTGGAATGCCGGTCTGCCTGGGACAGCAGCAGCTGGACCTCCTCGACCTCGAGGTCCTTGAAGATCGAGATCCGCTGGACGATGCGTTTCAGGTCGTACTGTTGCTTGTCCATTTTTTGGAAAACCCTCCCTTGCACTTGCGAGCGGCCGTCTTGCTTCTGTCCTCTCACGTCTCACGTCTGACGTCCTTCACGATCTAATCCATGAAAAGATATCTCGCGACAAAGACCACCGCAAGCAAATCTACGAGCACGTGGACCTCCCGTCCCCTGCCGCCCAGCCTCTTGACGATCGGGTAGGCCACGAACCCGATCGCCACGCCGTTGGCGATGCTGAAGGTCAGCGGCATGGCCACCATCGTCAGGAAAGCCGGAAGCGCGTCCGATATATCGTCCCACTTCACACGCACCACCGACGCCATCATCAGAACGCCGACCACGACCAGAGCCGGCGCGGTCGCGTAGGCCGGGATCGCCTCAACCAGAGGCGTCACGAAGAGCGCGGCGAGGAAGAGCAGCCCGGTTACCACGCTGGCGAATCCGGACCGCGCCCCAGCTGACACGCCCGACGCGCTCTCGATGTAGGTGGTCACCGTCGACGTTCCGAGAATCGCCCCGATCATCGTACCGAACGAGTCGGCCAGCAATGCCCGGTTGGCCCGGGGCAGGCGTCCCTGAGCGTCCAGGAAGCCCGCGCGATCCGACACCCCGACGAGCGTCCCCATCGTGTCGAACAGGTCGACGAACAGGAACGCGAACACCAGCCCGATCAGCGCCACGTCGAACGCCGCGGGAAGGTTGACCACGGCGGCGCCGAAAAGCCGATCGGGCCAGGCCGGAAGGCTGAAGATCCCCGTCGGGGACGCGGAGACGCCACTGAGAATCCCGATCACTGTGACGCCGACCACCCCCAGCAGGATCGACCCCCGAACGCCCCGGACCATGAGCACCCCGATGCCGACGACACCCAGCAGCGCGAGGCCGGCCGGACCGCTTCGTATCGTCCCCAGGGTCACAAGTGTGTTCTCGTCACCCGACATGATCCCGGCGTTCTTCAGCCCGATCAGGGCGATGAACAGCCCGATGCCGGCCGCCGTCGCGTGCTTGAGTGCATCGGGCACCGCGGCGATGATCGCCTCGCGCACCCGCATCAGCGTGAGTAGCGTGAACAGGAGCCCCGAGGCCAGCACCACCCCCAGAGCCAGGTCCCACCGCACGCCCATGCCCAGCACGACCGTGTAGGCGAAGAAGGCGTTGAGCCCCATGCCGGGAGCCAGGGCGAAGGGGTAGTTGGCCGCGATGCCCATGATCAGCGTGGACGCCGCCGCGGCAACACAGGTGGCAAAGAGCAGCTCGCCGAACAGGTCCTTCCCCAGGGCATCCGCCAGGATGTTGGGATTGACCGCCACGATATAGGCCATGGTGATGAACGTGGTCAGCCCGCCCGTCACTTCCGCGCGCCAGCTCGTGTTCAGCTGTTCGAACCGGAAGTACCTCGCCATGGCATCCATCAGTCCATCGTCCTCCCGAAGCTTTGTGCGAAAAGCACGAAATCGGAGAAGCGGACGCGGCCGTCCCGATCCAGATCGAACCGTGCTGCATCCCCCTCGTCGGCCCACTTGCCGAAGGCAAGCGAGAACTGGAGGTAGTCTCCGAACGCGACCGTGCCGTCCCCGTCAAAGTCGGGCGTCCGGCCCGGGAATCCGGCGGTCTCGGCCACGGCCGCCAGGGCGACCCCCGCCACCGAGCGGACCATCGTGAAATCGACGGCACCCAGGGTGTCGATGCTGGTGTTATGGTGCGCCTCGGATGCACCGAAGTCCAGGAAGACCCCGATCCCGGGATACCCCGCATCGATAAACGACTGGTGGTCCGTGCAACCGCAACCCCGGTTCGTGATACGGACCGGTCCCCCCTCCGGCGTGCGCGCTCGCACATCGGTGTAGTCCTCTGCAGCCTGGGCCACGCGCTCGCCCAGGGAAAGGTACGGGCCGATGGTGTCGATCGCAAAACCGTTCGGGTGGAAGACCGAGCGGGTCCCAATCGAGTCCAGCGTGATCATCAGGACGATCTCATCACCCCTGTCCCGCGCCTGCTGGGCGTAGGCCCGACTGCCGTTCAGCCCGAGCTCCTCTGCCCCGAACAGAACGACCACCACCGTCGCGTCCAGGTCGACCTTTTGAAGGATCCGTGCCACCTCCAGGACCGCGGCCGTTCCCGAGCCATTGTCGTCTGCCCCCGGCGCGAGCACCTGGTCGTCTGGCATGCGATCCAGCGCAACGCTGTCGTAGTGCGCCCCCAGCACGATCTGCCGCCTCGGGAACAGGACGCCCGGCTTCACGGCGACCACGTTGGCCTGCTCGGCCCCGTCGACGAAGAACCGGACCGGCATTGCGGGGTCACTCCCCACGAGCCGAACCGTGCGATCGACCCTGGCCTCGAAGGTGTCCAGCCTCACCTCCCGGTAGCCTAGATCTGCCAATCGACCGTCGAGCCACCTCGCCGCGGCGGCATTGGAATCGGTTCCGATGAACCGCGTCCCGAAGTCCACCAGCCGCCCCACCGTGGCCTGGATGCTGTCCGTCGACACCTGGTCGACAAGCGCCTGGATGTCCGACCTCGGGGTTGCCCGTGCCGGCCCGGGACACAGCGCCGCCCACGCCCAGACCACGACCGAAATCCATCCAGACCATCGCAATGTAGATGCTCTCGTCAGATATCCACCCCGCCGGTTTGCCACCTAACATTATAGCCCACAACTACTTCCGTTTCTAGTCGCAAGATAGAGCGTCCCTGACGCTTTGTCAACATCTATCCCTGATTCGGATTCCGTCAAGCTTTCGCCGATTGTGACGATAGTCCTAGATAGAGGAGGCACCCCACAACCGTATGCAGGAGGATGGCACGATGCTGCTCCTGGCAGGCACACTACTGATCTCGGGCGTCTTCTGCTTCCTGATCTCGCTCCAGCAGCTCACCCGAGTCGACGGCGACTTTGCCGACGTTCCGCCGCCCCCGCCGGACGCCGAGGAGACCGAGGAGGAGCAGCCGAAGCTGACCCGCCTGGGTCGACCCGTCATGGAGATCCGCCTGAAGCCCTGATGCACCCTGTGCGAGGGCCTGTGCGCACCATCGACGCCGTGTCTCTGAGTGATCCTGGGTGAGGGCCTCACCCGAACCCAGGATTGTATCGAAGAGCCGGCCGAGCCGCAACCATAGTCCCCTCCCAGCCTCATTCTCAGCCTGTCCCCTCAGCCTTCTCACTCCGTCCCTGCACCCCGCTTTATCGTGCAAGATCCATCTGGCGTGGCTCAACCGTCGCCCTCCGCTTAAGCCTTGCGCCCAGCCCGGGAGTGCGTTAGATTCCCCTCGACGGTGCGGGCACGACTGCGTACGATATCGCTCCCAGGAGAGCCGACATGCTGGAGGACATCGGATCTATACTGCGGAGTTGGCCATACGATCCGCAGAACAGCATACGCAAAGTGATCGACCAGGACGGCTCGGAGAAGATCCAGGTCCGGGTGGATCAGGGCGCCTTCCAGGGCGTTCTGCAGATGGAGCTCGACGGGCGCCCCGACGGGGTGCGCCCTCACAACCAGCCCTTCGCCCTCGATCACTACAAGGAGATGCTTCGGAAGCAGTCCGAGGATCCGGGAGGCGGCGTCTTCCAGCTGGATCGGAAGGCATGCGAGGAGATCTTCGACGAGAGCCGGAGGGTCTACGAGCGATACGTCTTCCTGCTCCAGATCCAGGACTACACGCGTGTGATACGGGACACCGAGCGCAACATAGAGGTCTTCAGGTTCGTCAACCAGTATGCGGAGCGGGAGGAAGATCGAACGAACCTGGAACGGTGGTGGCCTTACATCCTCAGGATCCACGGCGTTGCCCGGGCGATGGCCGCGGTGCAGAACGAAGACTATGAGACCGCCTTCACGGTAATCCGCGAGACCCGTGAGCGGATCGAGGGGCTGGAGGAAGTGGACGCCGAGGAGTTCACGGCGGAAAGGAAGCGATCCAGGCAGGCCCTCGATGAGCTCGAAGCAGAGATCAGGGAGAAGCGGCCTTTGAGCCAATCCGAGCAGCTCAAGGAGGCACTGGCGGAGGCCATCGAGGAGGAGGAGTTCGAACGCGCGGCCGAACTGCGAGACAAGCTCCGCGAGCTGGACAGCCAGTAGTGCCACCGGCTCGGCGGCACAGGTTCGGGATCTTCGATCGGGCTTGACATCCGCAGCCGAAACCGATACACTTGATGCCGCCCGAAGACGATCGCACAGGTCTCCGACTCCAGGCAGTTGATGTACTGACACAGGCAAACACCATGATATCCCTACCACTCACCGTCGTATCGGTTGCTGTAGTCCTCAGCATCGTTCTGGGCGTAGTAGGCCTGGGCGGTCGACGGTGGGGGGCTCCGTAGGGGCCGAAAGCGATCTGTATCGCAGACAACCCGCCGTCGAGCCTGGCTCGACGGCGGGTTCTTCGTTTGCCGTCACCGACACGCAGCGTGGAGGACAGCCGATGGTTGACAAAAACCAATGAAGCTCTTATATTCCTTCCAACCTGTAAGTGCAGTAAAATCTGAATCTTAATTCGAATTAGGGCGCTCCCGTTAACCAGCGTGGGCCACACGGATGAACCTGCAGAGGAGATGGAGCGAAGATGGACAACGAAGCGGAAGCCTTGGAAAGCCCGGGAGGACCTGGCACGGGGGACGGCGGCCCACAGGCCGAGCCCAAGAAGGGCGCGGACATCGTGGTGGAGGCCCTGGAGCGCGAGGGGGTCGAGCTCATCTTCGGCTACCCCGGCGGAACGAGCATGGAGATCCACCAGGCCCTGACCCGGTCCAAGATCCGGACGGTCTTGTGCCGGCACGAGCAGGGAGAGATCTTCGCCGCTGAGGGATACGCCCGATCGACCGGGAAGGTGGGCGTGTGCCTGGCGACCTCGGGTCCCGGGGCCACCAACCTGGTTACCGGCCTGACCGACGCCAGGATGGACTCCATCCCGGTTGTGGCCATCACGGGGCAGGTGGCGACCCATCTGATGGGGGGGGATGCCTTCCAGGAAACGCCCATCGTCGAGGTCACGCGGCAGATCACGAAGCACAACTACCTGGTCGACAGCATCGAGGCCCTTCCCCGGATCATCCAGGAGGCCTTCTACGTCGCCAGCACCGGTCGACCCGGCCCTGTGCTCGTCGACATCCCGAAGGACGTACAGCAGGACCACACCGTACCCGTGTTCCCGGACCAGGTCGCCATACGGAGCTACAACCCCCATGTCCGGGCGAACAGGGAACAGATGGAGACCGTCGCCCAGGCCATACGCGAGTCACGGAGGCCCGTCATCTACGCCGGCGGCGGGATCGTCGCTTCCGGCGCGGCCGAAGACCTCCGCGTGTTCGCCACGAAGACCCAGATCCCCGTGGTACAGACCCTGATGGGGCTCGGCGCATTCCCCGAGACCGATCCCCTGTCCCTGCAGATGGTGGGCATGCACGGTTCCGTGTACGCCAACTACGCGATCAACCACGCGGACCTGCTTCTGGCCATGGGCGTCCGGTTCGACGACCGCGTGACGGGCAACCTCGAGGAGTTCTGCAAGCACGGGAAGATCGTGCACATCGACATCGATCCGTCCGAGATCAACAAGAACAAGGTTGCCCACCTGCCCATCGTCAGCGACATCAAGTATGCCCTCCAGGATCTCAACGGCCTGGTGCAAGGGGGAGACTACGCTGCCTGGCGGGCCGAGATCGAGACATGGCGGAAGAAGCATCCACTGAGCTTCCATGACACCGATGACGCGATTCTTCCCCAGTACGCCATCCAGATCCTCTACAAGAAGACCGAGGGCAAGGCCGTTGTCGCCACAGGCGTGGGGCAGCATCAGATGTGGACGGCCCAGCACTACCTCTTCGAGGATGCCCGGAACTGGCTCACCTCGGGTGGCCTGGGCGCCATGGGGTTCGGGCTGCCCGCAGCGATCGGCGCAGCGCTGGGCCGCCCCGGGGAGCTCGTGGTCGACATCGACGGCGACGGCAGCTTCTGCATGAACGTTCAGGAGCTGGCCACGCTCTACTTCGAGCAGGTGCCGGTGAAGATCATGATCCTCAACAACCAGCACCTGGGGATGGTGGTCCAGTGGGAGGACCGATTCTACGAGAGCAACCGCGGACACACCTTCATCGGAGATCCGGCGGGTGAGGGCATATTCCCGGACTTCGTCCAGGTAGCCAAGGGCTTCCGAATCCCGGCAGAGCGGGTGGAACGCAAGGCCGACCTTCCCGAGGCGATGGACCGAATGCTCGAGACGCCGGGTCCCTACCTGATCGACGTGGTGGTGCCCTACCAGGAGCACGTGCTCCCCATGATCCCGTCCGGCCACACCTTCGCGGACATCATTACGGAGTAGGGATCGCGCGGATCCCACGACCGACCGGGCGCTGCCACAGCGGCGCCCGGTCTTTCTGTTTTCCGGCGGGAACGCTATGCGCCCTCGTGCTGTCTAAGAGAGTGAAGGGCGCGAGTATCGTTCTTTTCGGCTCCCGGAGGCCCGATGTCTGATGATCTATCCCTTGTCGTCCAGTGCCAGGAGGGAGACCTCGAGGCGTTCCGCGAGCTCGTCGAGCGTTACGAGGCCCGCGTCTACACCCTCGCGTGCTCCATCCTGGGCGACGCCGAGGGGGCGCGTGACGCCGCGCAGGAGGCCTTCGTCAGGGCCTACCAGTCGCTAGAGACCTTCCGGGCGGAATCGACATTCTACACCTGGCTCTACCGGATTGCCGTCAACGTTTGCCTCAACAGGGCCCAGGCCGAGAGCCGACGGAAAGACACCATTTCTCTGGACGCACTTGTCGAGTCGGGCCGCATCACTGCGGATCACCTGTTCGATGCACGGATGCCGACCGACGGAGCAGAGCGCGCCCAGCTGCAAGAAGCCATCCAAGCCGCGCTGGATGCCCTTGAATCTGACCAACGAGCCGTTGTGGTCCTGAAGGACATCGAGGACATGTCGCAGGAACAGATCGCAGAGACGCTCGGGTGCTCCGTCGGCACCGTGAAATCGCGGCTCTCGCGGGCCAGGGCCCGACTCAGAGATCTGCTGCGACCGGTTCACGCGGAATGGGTTGGGGAGGAAACGTCATGAGCAAGACCTGTGTCAGAGAAGATCTGCTTCTGTACCTGGACGGCAGCCTCGACTCGGCCGACGTCGACCGGGTCGAGGCCCATCTGGCGACCTGCCCCGGCTGCCGGGAGGAGCTCGACTGTCTCGAGCGCGCTCGTGTCCTGATCCAGCGGAGGCGGGAGGTCCCCACCCCCTCCCTCTGGGACGGCGTGCACGCCCGGATCCGGGAGGAGAAGGTCCTCAGCATCTGGCCAAACCTGGAATGGGCCGGGAAGCGCCTGATTCCCCTGTTCGCTGTGGCGGCGGCCCTCCTGATAGCCGTCTTCGACGGGCTCAACGGGGAGGACTCGGCAGTGACGCTCGAAGACGTCCTGAGGTCTCAGTGGGGCGGCGAATCGCCCGTCACAGTAGTCCTGGACGATACCGAGATCTCGCGCGATGACATCCTGATGCTCATCGATGCCGTTCCCGACCCCGCATCCCAGCCGAGGTGACCCATGCTGGCCCTCTCATCGAGAACCAAGGCGCTTCTTCTCGCCGTCCTGATCTTCCTCGTCGGCGGCGTCTGTGGCGCGATCGTCACGCGTCGGGCCATGTTCAGGCAGGTCCGTCGTGCCGATGCCCTCATGCAGCGTCGAGGCCCGGCCATGGCGCCTGAGCTCCAGCAGCGCTGGCAGCGCCGTCTTACTCGGGATCTCGACCTGTCCGAGGACCAGGAGACCAGGATCCGGGAGATACTCGACGCGGGTCGTGAGCGTACCGTGCACCAGCGCAGGGAGGTGAACAGGCAGCTCAGAAGCATGCTCGACAGCACGCGCGTGAGGATCCTGGAGGTCCTCACGGAGGAACAGCAGCTTGAGTACAACGAGAACCGTCAGCGCTACCGGAGGCTTTGGAGGCGCAGACCGAGACCGGGGGACCGGCCGTAGCCGCTCCACGGGACCCACGATCGCTCACACATGAAAGGAGCGTGATTGCGATGACGTACCGAAACCTGGCAGTCGTGATGGTGGCCGCCGCCCTCCTGGGGAGTGCGCTGGCGGCAGAGGCTCGACCCAGGCGGGAGCGCTGGATGGCGCGGCGTCCGGACCTGGCGGAAGCCCTGGATCTCACGGCCGAGCAGCAGGAGAGGCTGAAGACCCTGAGAACCGAGGGTCAGAAGACGATGACCCGACTGGGCGCCGATCTCAAGGTCGCGGGTATGGACCTCCGCGCCCTGATGGCCGAGGTCGGACCCAACGTCGCGGACGTGAAGGCCCGCGTGGCCGCGGTGAACCGGATCCGGTCGCAGATTTTTTCCGAAGGCATCGAGGGACGGCTGGCGCACGCTGCGATCCTCACGCCCGAGCAGAAGGAAAAGATGAAGGAGCTGCGCCCGGGCCGAGGAATGGGGAAGGGCCGTGCGATCAAGGGACGCGGGAGAGGGATGAGAGGACGGGGACACGCGATGAAGCATGGGGGCCGCCGAGGTCCGGGACGGGGCCGGGCGATGGCGATGCGAGGAAGGGGACCGGCACGGGGGAGCGGGATGCGACGGCCCAACCTGGCCAACGCCCTGGGGCTGTCGGAATCGCAGCAGGAGAAGCTGAAGGCCCTCGGCTTGTCCAACGCCAAGACGATGGCGCGTCTCCAGGCCGACCAGAAGATCGCGATGCTCGACCTGCGTTCGGCCATGGGTCAGGCTTCGCCCAGCAAGACCGATGTGAAGACCCTTGTGGCTGAGGTCAATCGGGCCCGAGGCCAGATTCTGACCGCGCGGATCGACCAGCAGCTCGCCAGAGCCGCGGTCTTCACACCCGAGCAGAAGGAGAAGATGAAGGAGCTGCGGAAGGAGGGGAAGGGGCACCGGGGCCGTGGGATGATGCAGCGAGGGCACCGGATGATGCGGGATGGCCGGAGGATGATGGGACGCCCGCACATGCAACCCGGCGAGTGCCCGATGGGCGTGGAGTGCCCGGAGTGCCCAAGGTGCCTGCCCGGCCGATCCTCCGAGGATGCGCCGGCGGAACCCAAACAATAGATAGATCCGACACCTCGGGTCCGTCCATGTGACCGGGCAGGCCCGCGAGTTGCCGAACCGCAAACGCTTGACTCCAGGAGACCGAATCCATGAAGACCCCTAGACTCGTACCCGCCCTGTTAGCCGCGGCCTGGCTCTTCGTTGGATGCAGCCAGGACGCCCCCACCACCTCGCTAGATGCGTCGGACCCCACAGTCGAGAAGCCTGTTGTCTCCTCGGAAGATGGCGATCGGTTCGGCGGCTTGGCCGACAAGCTTAGCCTCTCTGAGGCGCAGAAAGCGGCGCTGGCGGCGCTTAGGAAGGAACAGAAGGCCGAGACCCAGGCCGTCCTGGAGGCCGCAAAGGGATCCAAGGATCGGAAGGCCGTGAGAGATGAGCTCAAGGCCCTGAGGGAGAAGCATCACGCCGCCATCCTGGCCTTGCTTACCGATGAGCAGAAGGCCACCTATGCAGATCTGAAGGCCGAGGTCAGGAAGCGCGCCGAGGAGAGGAGGACCAAGGCGAAGTCGAAGCGGACACCCATCGAGGACCAGCTCGGGCTCGATGAGGAACAGCGAGCGGCACTGAAGACGCTGAGGGACGGGCTTCGCACCGACAGCAAGGCCGTGACTCAGAAAGCGCGCGAAGCGGGCACGGATCGCGAGACGGTGAAGAAGGAGCTTGAAGCGCTCCGAAGCGGGTTCGACACGGCGGTCCGGAACCTGCTGACCGACGAACAGAAGGCGAAGTATGACGAGCTGAAGGCCGCCCGCCCCGAGCAGCAGGCCGAGCGCAAGAAGCGGCAGGCGCAGGCAAAGCGACGCATCCAGCAGAAGAAGAAGGACGCGAAGGCCAAGCGGACCCCGATCGAAGACCAGCTCGGGCTCGATGCGGACCAGCGGGCGGCGCTGAAGGCGTTGAGGCTGAAGCACAGCGCGGACGGCAAGGCGATCGCACAGAAGGCTCGCGAGACCAAGGCCGACCGCGAATCGGTGAAGAAGGAGTACGAGGCCCTCCGGAGCGCGTTCGACAAGGCCCTCCGTGAGATCCTGACCGACGAGCAGGAGGCGAAGTACGATCAGATCTTGGCGGGGCGGCAGACGAAGCGCACGGCGAAATAGCCACAGATCATAGAGACCTTTCTCCGCCCTGTCAGGGGTGCCGCAGGAATGCGGCACCCCTTCTCTTTGCGGGGGTTGACTCCAAAGATCCTATTGATTAGCTTTTGTGCACGAGCAAGCCGTACGCAACAGACCACATGTTTCCGTGCAGGGGTGCCGAGAGGCTGAGATCACACCCTTCGAACCTGACCTGGGTAATGCCAGCGTAGGGAAACGGAATCGCATCCATCCGGATCCGTCCGGGCGATGCGTTGGGCCGTTTTCCGACCGAAAGCGGCCCGTTTTCGTGCTCTGTTCGGCCGCTGGCAGTGAGTACCCGGAACGACCATAGGAGCTGGTGCCGTGAGCCAATCTACGAGTACCCTATCGGGGTCGAACCACATGGATTTCCCCAATTCGGAGAAGGTCTACGTCGACGGCCCGAACGGAGTACGCGTCCCGGCCCGCAAGATCGCCCTGTCGGGCGGAGAGCCGCCGCTCTTCGTGTACGACACCACCGGAGCGTCAGGACACGACGTCTCCCGGGGCCTGCCCGCGCTCCGGCATCCGTGGATCGAGGCGCGTGGCGGCGTCGAGGAGTCAAGCAGGACGTACCAGCCCGAGCAGGCCGAGGCCGACCGCATCCCGGAGACACTCCGACGGTCCACGGTGCTGAAGGGACGCGAGAACGTCACGCAGATGCACTTCGCCCGCCGGGGCGTGGTTACCCCCGAGATGGACTTCGTCGCGGTGCGCGAGAACGTCGATCCCGAATTCGTCCGCTCCGAGGTGGCACGGGGACGGGCCATCATTCCGGCGAACATCAATCACCCCGAGTCGGAGCCGATGGTCATCGGGCGCAACTTCCTCGTCAAGGTCAACGCCAACATCGGGAACTCCCCTGTCGCATCCTCCATAGACGAGGAGGTCGAGAAGCTGCGCTGGTCGATCCGCTGGGGCGCGGACACGGCGATGGACCTCTCCACAGGCCCGAACATCCACGCCACCCGGGAGTGGATCCTGAGGAACTCGCCGGTCCCCATCGGTACGGTGCCGATCTACCAGGCCCTGGGCAAGGTCGACGGACAGCCGGAAGCACTCAACCTGGACGTCTTCCTCGAGACCCTGATCGAGCAGGCCGAGCAGGGGGTGGACTACTTCACGATCCACGCAGGCGTGCTGCTGCGCTACGTTCCGCTCACGGCCGATCGCGTGACGGGCATCGTGTCCCGCGGAGGCTCCATCCTGGCCAAGTGGTGTCTGGCCCACCACAAGGAGAACTTCCTTTACACGCACTTCCGCGACATCTGCGAGATCATGAAGCGCTACGACGTCGCCTTCTCCCTCGGCGACGGATTGCGCCCCGGGTGCATCGCCGATGCCAACGACGAGGCCCAGTTCGCCGAGCTCGAGACCCTGGGCGAGCTCACGCGGATCGCCTGGGAACACGACGTCCAGGTGATGATCGAGGGGCCCGGACACGTTCCCATGCACCAAATCAAGGAGAACGTGGACCGCGAGATCGAGGTCTGCGGCGACGCTCCTTTCTACACCCTGGGGCCGATCACGACCGACATCGCACCCGGCTACGATCACATCACCTCGGCCATCGGCGCGGCCATGATCGGGTGGTACGGAACGGCCATGCTCTGCTATGTCACACCCAAGGAGCACCTGGGGCTTCCGGACAGGCAGGACGTGAAGGACGGCGTGATCGCCTACAAGATCGCGGCCCACGCGGCAGACCTGGCCAAGGGTCATCCGGGCGCACAGGCGTGGGACGACGCCATCTCGAAAGCGCGCTTCGAATTCCGGTGGGACGATCAGTTCAACCTTGCCCTTGCCCCAGACACGGCGCGGACGCTCCACGACGAGACCCTCCCCTCACCGGGGTCCAAGCTCGCGCACTTCTGCAGCATGTGCGGCCCCCACTTCTGCAGCATGAAGATCACCCAGGACGTTCGCGACTACGCGGCAGGGAGAGGCGTGACTGAGGAGCGGGCCGTGGAAGTCGGCATGGAGGAGAAGGCGAAGGAGTTCAGAGAGAAGGGCGCGGAGATCTACCAGAGAGCCTAATGGGAAGGGGGTTGGTACGCGAAGCGGCGATCTGGGTATCACCAGATCGCCGCTTCTGGTTCTGCGTGGGAAGACTGTTGAGGCCTGGGCTACCGTTCGCTCTCCACTAATCCCAGGTATCTCCTGATATGCCTGGCCAACCTGTCGTCGATCTCAGAATGCCTTGGAACGGGTTGTTTCTGGCCGGTTGAGGGATTCACATAGATGTCGTGCCTCGCGCCCTGCCTGAGGAGTACACAACCGTCATTCACAAGCCCGCGCACGAACGACCGCCGGTTCATATATCGATCTGCTTGACTTCGTGCTGCTCCGGGACATCGTCCATCAGCATCATCAGATATGCATCCTTGATGTTCTCCTCCAACTCCTCGAGCGTCTTACCCTGTGTCATGATCTCCGGATGCTCGATGAGCTTTCCCAGCCAGAACTCGGATTCCTTCCAGTAGACCATCTGCATCCTTGTCTTCAGCGTCTTGGTCTCCATGGTCGCTGCTCCTTGGGACAGAGTAAGACCAGGACAGATCTAAGCACAACACCTTGTCTGGCTCGCCTGGTGGTACAGAATAACGCAGCAACCCGACGATGTCAAGGTCAGGCTGCATCAGGCTGAGGAAATCGCCGGCCGTGTGCGTCGGGCAGAAGCGACCGCCCCCTGAGCCATGCAGATTGACAAATGCTGCTTACGTGACCTAGATTTGCCTGATGCCGAGCCCACCCCGCTCGGCAGGCTTCATCAGTGTGAATCCAGAAGGAGCCCCGAGCATGGTCCCTCGGCACGACATGCCCCACACCATCCCCCGGATGGACCGCAAGATCGTCGCGGCGTGGGCGTCTTACGACTTCGCCAACTCCGTGTTCTCGGCGGTCATCATGGCCACCGTTTTCAGCGTCTACTTCGCCGACGTCGTCGTCGGCAACGACGCAGGGCTGGGCGACCTGTGGTGGGGCCGGGTGCTGTCCACCTCGATGCTGATCGTCGCGCTCTCGTCTCCCGTCCTCGGGTCGGTTTCCGACAGGGCCGGGGTTCGGAAGCGGATGCTGTTCGCCTACACTACGGTCTGCGTGGGCTGCGTGGCGCTCTTCCCGACAATTGCGCCAGGCATGATCCTCTGGGGCTACGCTCTCGCCGTTCTGGCCAACATCGGGTTCGAGGGGGCCCTGGTCTACTACAACGCCTACCTGCCCGACATCGCGCCGCCCGATCGTCAGGGCTTCGTGTCCGGCATCGGCTTCGGCACGGGCTACGCGGGGTCGGCCGCCGGCCTGCTGATCTCCCTGCCCCTGGTCGCCCGCGGCTGGCTCGACTTCACCTGGTGGTCGGTGGCGGCTTTCTTCGCCCTGTTCTCCGTCCCGGCCCTTGCCATGCTGCCGGCGGACCGGCGCGGCACCCAAGGCGTGCTTCGCGCGGCCGCCTCGGGCGTAACCCGCTTCAAGCAACTGGCCTCCGACGTACTGAAGCAGCGCGACCTCCGGCGTTTCCTGCTCTCCTTCTTCGTCTACATCGACGGCGTCAACACCACCATCTACTTCGCGGCCATCTTTGCCAAGACCACGCTCGGATTCACCCTGCAGGAACTGATCCCGCTCTTCCTCTTGATTCAGTTGTCGGCCCTGGCAGGATCGTTCGCCCTCGCCCGGCCCACCGACGTCTGGGGCCCCAAGCGGACCATCACCCTCACCCTCGTGCTCTGGACCGCCATCGCCGGCCTCGCCTACTTCGTCACGACCAAGGGCGAATTCGTCCTCATCGCCGTGCTGGCCGGTACCGGCCTGGGGGCGGTGCAGGCCGCCAGCCGGGCACTGATGTCGGAGCTGATCCCGAAGGGAAAGGAGGCCCAGATGTTCGGGTTCTACGCCTTTTGCGGGAAGTCCTCATCTGTGGTTGGACCACTGGTATTCGGCGAGATCTCCCACGCCCTTGGCGGCAATCAGCGGGTCGCGGTCCTGTCGGTTGTCGCGTTCTTCCTCGTTGGCCTCCTGCTGCTTCAGCGCGTCCACGATCCCCGCTCCCGCTCGAGCCGGCCTGACGGGCGTACATAGAAAACGCCCTCACCCCCATTCTGGTGCAGGCCTCCCTCCAGATGCTGCTCTCACTCGCTGTCAGCTGCTGCTTGCGTACCCCTATCGAGGTCCGGCGGCCTACGCCGGGTACAGCTCACCCCCGCTGCGAACCCGCCGCAGTCGGCTCCCCTCGCAGGGAGCCACCTATACGGAACACACGTCCAGTCGAGAACACACCCGCTAGCGGCGGTGTCTCCTGAAGCGCGCAGCACCCCCCGTCCGCCTGGGCACGTTGGTGCCTTCGGGCACGGGTAGCTTGTGCAACCAGACGATCCGACCCCGGTTGAGGTCGTACGGTGAGGTCTCGATCGTCACACGGTCCCCCACCAGCACGCGGATGTTGTGTCTGCGCATCTTCCCCGACGTGTACCCGAGAATCTG
>JASLMQ010000928.1 GCA_030746455.1 Candidatus Latescibacterota bacterium | reverse complement strand
TCTGCTGATCACGAACGCGAGGCGGAGACACAATGGAATTTCTGTTCCTTATTCTCGCTCTGGGGTGTCTGGCCTTTCTGGGCAAGATCGTCATGGACTACATGCGCGAGGCTCCCGAATGGACCAACAAGACCCGCGCATCCGAGCTTGAACGCGACCAGTACGAGGGCCAGATCGATGGCCTGGTCTCGGCGAAGGAGGGGGCCGCCGAGCGCTCCAAGTCCATCGGGGAAGAGATAAAGACCCTCGAGAAGATGCGCGATGACCTCAAGGTGGAGATCGAAAAGCAGAAGAAGGAAATGGCCCGCAAGGGCAGGATTATTATGAATCGCCAGAGCCAGCAGTAGCACCGGCCCGGCCTCCCAGCTACCCGGTTTGCGTCCTCCAAAACACCTCCCGGCAGTGTTTCACCCTCCCTTCCTCAACAATCTTATCTGTTGCGGTTTCCTCGTGGCCGCTACCGTATCCGGGTGCGGCCCTTCTGCATACCGCCTGGACGGCACGGCGCCCGCCGGGATCGCCGAGGTACGCCTTTTGGACGCAGCCGTGAAGGTCGCCCTGGATTCCCTTCGGCTCGCCTGTACTCTCGATGAGCAGGCGCTTGCCGATCGACTCCAGGCCCGTAAGGATTCGCTGTCGGAGGCGAGTGGGACGCTTGGATCGTCCCTTCGCCGCGCTGTGGCCCGCCGGAAGAAGGCGGCTGAGGCCTACAGGAACGCCTTTCAGGGCATGATGCGGTTCCGGTCCTTCGGCGGCAACCCCATCTTCTCGAACGAGGATCTGAACGTCAGCACCTCGGACCTCCGGAAGGAGACCGCCGATCGGTTCTACCGGGGGAAGGCCTTCTCACTGGAGACGGAGGAAGAGATCCGCCGATACATTCGGTCCCGGTTGACCTCGCCCGAGAAGGCGCACTACCGGGCGAAGGCAGGCGTGGCCAGGATTCGGCGCTCGACTTCGAGTACCACTGCGGCCGTCGATAAGGCCGAGAGGCAGTTCCAGGCCGAACGAGTCGCGCTGCGGAATCGGTTCAACCAGAGCATCCTCGGGGCCTTCGACGCCGGGGTTCTGGCGCGCGCTGCGGTGGATTCGACAGGCTCCTACGCCTTCGCGCGGGTGCCTGAGGGGCGATATCACCTGCTTGTGAAAGAGCCGCTGCCCGAGGGCTGGCTAGTAGCCGTAGACCTTCGTGGGCACGCCAGGCAGGATTTCGGTGCTTCGAATCGGACCAACCTGCTGATCGCGGAATCCGCTCAGGAGTCCTCAACCGGACCGTAGGAGGGCGCGGCGCTACGCCGCCGAATCGAAAGGAAGCCAGATTTGGAGTCGCCCATGGCACCCACCCAGTTCGCTCCGGCAGAGCGGGACTCTCAAGAGACTGTGAGGCAGCAATCGGACGCGTTCGCGCTCATCCCGTTCTTCCGCGAGATCTTCAACGCGGTGCCTGACACCCTGGTGGTGCTTAACGACAAGCGGCAGATCGTGTTCGCCAACAACAGCCTCCTTGAGCTTCTGGGGGGCACGGACATGCAGTCGGTGTGTGGGCTTCGGGTGGGGGACGTCCTCGGGTGCGTGCATGCCAATGAGACCGAGGGCGGGTGCGGCACGACGGAGCACTGCAGGATGTGCGGTGCCGTGAACGCGATCCTGACCAGCCAGCAGGGGACCCAGGATGTGCAGGAGTGCCGAATCACCCCGGACCGGAAGGGGGAAGCACTCGACCTAAAGATTCACGCCACGCCGTTCGAGTTCAGCGGGAAGCGCTACACCGTGTTCTCGGCGTCCGACATTCGCCACGAGAAGCGACGCAAAGCGCTCGAACGGGTCTTCTTCAGCGGCGTTCTGGGCACGGCAAGAGACCTCCACGGGACCGCCGAGGACCTCCTAGAGCTGGACAGCGTTGCGGATCTGAGCACAAAGACCAGCAACATCTGCGACCTGTCTGACAAACTGGTGGGCGAGATCACTGCCCACAGGATACTGGCTGCGGCGGAGAACAACGAGCTCCGCCCCCGGCCGGCCAGGTTGAGTCTGTTCAAGCTGCTAGAAGGTGTGATGGATTCCTTTGCGGGGCATCCGCTGTCCGAGAACCGCATTATTCGCATCGACGACGAGGCGGGGGACACCGAATTCGTCGGAGAACGGGCTCTGCACAAGCTGATCCTGGGCCATATGGTCCAGAACGCCCTGGAGGCCACAACCAAGCAGGGGGACGTGGTCACACTGGGATCAGGAATGGGACCCAGAACGGTCGAGATCTGGGTCCAGAATCCGGGTGAGATGTCTCACGAGGCGCAGCTTCAGGTCTTTCAACGGTCCTTCACGACCAAGGGTGAGGGCAGGGGGCTGGGCACGTACTTGATGCGGCTTCTTAGCGAAAGGTATCTGAACGGTCGGGTGGGCTTCACGTCTTCGGCCACAGGAGGAACCACCTTCCGCGCATCGTTTCCGCGTGTGCTCGAGGTGTGATCCCGACCTGTCCGGGATGAGGGTACAAGACGACATGAACTGAGATACTTCCACTAAGCAGAACCCGCTTCGGGCTTGCTACGACGCCCCGACTCGAGATGAGTCGGGGCGTTTTTCGTTTCGGTGCAGGGATTCCGTGGTCCTTCGCTCTGAAAGGGACGTTCAGCACATCCGGCC
>JASLMQ010000927.1 GCA_030746455.1 Candidatus Latescibacterota bacterium | reverse complement strand
TTGCCCACGATCCTGCCGCCCACCAGGGCGTCCCGCACCTGAACGTCCGCCTCGATCACGCCCGACTCGCCCACGATGAGCGTCCCTGAGGAGGCCAGTTCACCCCTCAGAACGCCATCGACGCGAATGCCCGTCTCGATGCTGAACTTCCCTTCGGATACGGTGCCGCGCCCGATCACCGTATTGATGGCCTTGCCGTTCGTGGAAATGCTGGCCTTCTTGAACCGGGAGTTGCCGTCCATTGGGCGTACCTCGTTCGCTGGCCCCCGACCCGATGTTGTCCGGAACTCATTTCGACGTAACGACATATAATATAGGGCCATCCGAGCAGGAGTCAATGCCTATTTCAACACCCTCCAGATCGGTGTTTCCCTTGACAGTAGCCGGGACGACGTCTATCTTGAGGCCGATTCAGACACCCAAACCGCGCCTCACGGAGGGTAGGATGGCACTCACCATCACGAAGACCGTTCGACCTAACGCCACCTGGCAGGAGATGTACCTGCAGATCCAGAAGGGCCAGCGCGTGGTCGTTGCGGCCGATGGCCTCTGGTCGCCCGAAATGCGCCCGGCAACAATCCTGTGGTGCGGCCCGGACGGAATCGAGGGCCGCCTCGCCGACGACGAGTACCTCGTTCCGGGAACCAACGTGGGGTCTCTTGTCGCCAGGATCGGTCAAGAGACCCCCCCCATCGCCATGGGCAACTACTGCGAGTTCGTCTCGGTATATGGGGGGCCTCTTTTCCTTGCAATGAACGAGAAGCCCGACTACCACAACCAGGCCGGCTCCATCCAGGCGCAGATCATCCTCTTCGACCCATGATCCTCCGGAGCGTTCTGCGGACAGCCGCTCGCGAATACGGACTCTCGCTCCTGTTCGTTCTCCTGGCGCTTGGGGTCTGGGAAATTCTCGTCCGCGCCTTCCAGGTGGCGGACTATGTCCTTCCTCCTCCCTCCCAAATCTTGAGCCGCGTCGTCACGGCCCGGTACACGCTGCTCGGCCACGCCTGGGTGACGCTCCAGGAGGCCCTCCTGGGATTTGTGCTCGGGGCCACGGCGGGAACCCTCTTCGCCATCGCTATGGCGCGGTCCCGGGTCGTCGAGCGCATGCTCTACCCGCTGGTCATCTCGTCCCAGACCTTTCCCAAAGAGGCCCTGGCCCCGGTGTTCCTCATGTGGTTCGGGTTCGGTATCTTCCCAAAGGTGATCATCGCGGGCCTCATCTCGTTCTTCCCCGTGGTGATCAACACCACGCGGGGCCTGCTCACCGTCGATCCGCTGATCCTGGACCTCATGCGGGCCCTTTCGGCCAGCCAGCGGCAGGTCTTCCTGAAGGTCCGACTGCCGAACGCCATTCCGTACCAGTTCGCCGCGCTGAAGATCTGCATCACCCTCAGCGTGATCGGCGCCGTGGTCGGTGAGTTCGTCGGCGCCAGCGCCGGCCTTGGGCACCTGATACGCCTGTCGAATTCCGAGCTGGCCACCGATCTGATGTTCGCGGCCCTAATCGTCCTGGGCATGATGGGTACCCTCCTGTTCCTGATCGTCGAAGGGATGGAGAGAAGACTCATGAGACGGTGGGGCGGCGTCCCGGAGGCCGTGGGCCGCTGAGCGAGGCCAGAACAGGCCTGGCGCTCGCCGCGGGGTGGCGTCGATCGTCCACGGCATACGAGAGGAGCTTGCGATGTCCTGCCTGCGGAGGGTATGGGTCCTGCTGATTGCGCTGGTGGTGGGGTGTTCTTCGCCATCCGGTGACCTGAAGCGGGTCGAGCTGCTGCTCGACTGGAAGGCCCAGATGGAGCACGCGGGGTTCTTTGTGGCGAAGGAGAGAGGGACCTATGCGGAAGCGGGGCTGGACGTGGAGATCCTGGAGGGTTCGGGCGCGCCGACCACCGCGAGGCTGGTGGGCAACGGGACCTACAAGATCGGCGTTGCCAGCGGCTCCGCCACGGTGATGGCCCGGGACAAGGGCATCCCGGTTGTCTCTCTGGCCGTGATCAACCAGCACTCGCCCGTGGTGGTCTACTCGCTGGAGAAGAGCGGCATCCGGGAACCGGGCGATCTGGTTGGGAGGAGGATCGGCGTCAACGTGGGGGGCACCAAGCACCGGGAGTTCCAGGCCTTCCTCGAGGCCGTCGGTATCCAGGAGTCGAGCCTGGTACTGGTTGGGATGACCGAATCCAGTCCGGCCCCCCTGCTCGCGGGTCAGGTCGACGCCATGCTGGGATACACCGAAGACCAGCCCATCACGGTGGAGCTCCGGGGGCAGCCGGTCAACCGCATCGCGCTAGCCGACCACGGCGTCGATCTCTACAGCACCAATATCATTGCCAACGAGGCCTATCTGCGCGAGAACCATGAGCTCGTCCGACGAATGCTGCGTGCCAGCCTCGAGGGGTGGGAGCACGCGGTGCAGCACCCGGATGAGGCGGTCGCCGCCTACAGGGCGAATCGTCCGGAGAGCGACGAGGCCTTCAATCGCGCGAACTTCCACCAGCTCCTGCCCATCCTGTCCAGCCCCGATGTGGAGCGAAACGGCCTGGGCGCCCAGACGGCCGATCGCTGGACCCACACCCGCGACGTCCTCCACGACCTGGGTCTGACCTCTCGCCGCGTGGCAGTGGACTCGCTGTTCACCAACGCCTTCCTGCCTGGACATCCCTGAGCCGAACGCGTCGCCGCGCAGCGGACCTGCGGCCTAATCCGTAGATTCGCGCCCTCATCCATCCAGCAGCCCTCGCAGGTGATCCTCGATCTCCACGAACCGGGATTCCGATCGGAGGTGGCCATCCCTCGGACGTCCGAAGGGCACCGCCATGTCCTCCACGATCCGGCCCGGCCTGGGTGACATTACCACGACCCGGTCCGAGAGCAGTATGGCTTCGGGGATGCTGTGCGTGACGAACAGCACGGTCGGCCGCGCCTCCTCCCAGATCCGCAGCAGCTCCAGCTGCATGCGTTCCCGCGTGATCTCATCCAGTGCGCCAAAGGGCTCGTCCATGAGCAGAATCGCCGGGCGATAGGTCAACGCCCGGGCGATGGACACCCTTGATTGCATGCCACCGGAGAGCTCTCTGGGATAGGCCTCCTCGAACCCTTCCAGCCCGACGATACGGATCATCTCCCGCGCCCGGCCCAACACGGTGGCATCCTGGAAGATCTCTCCGGGGAGCGCCACGTTGTCGACAACGCTTCGCCACTCCAGTAGAGCCGGGCTCTGGAAGACGACCCCGATGTCCCTGGCTCTCCGCGCCGCAGGGGGGGCCATTCCATCGACCTGACACCGACCGGAGGTCGCTGTCTCCAGGTCGCCCACGATGCGCATCAGGCTGGTCTTCCCGCAGCCGGAGGGGCCGATAACGCTGACGAATTCTCCGCGCCCGACCCGAAGGGCCACGCCGGCGAGGGCCTCCACCCGGCCGGACTCCGTCACGAAGACCTTGCAGATATCCTCGAGCTCGATGGCAGCGTCCTGCATGCTGCTCCCCTGTGCTCTACTAGGAGCCACGGTTCGGAACGGGGTACTCTCGCTACCGGCAGAAGGCAAAGGGCAGAGGGCAGAAGGGACACCGTCTCAGGAGGCCGCGTATCTTCTGAGCCACGGCATGTCGCATCGGGTTCACTCGTGACGGCCGTAGGCCCGGTTTCACCTTTGCCTTCTGCCTTCTGCCGGCCACGGTTCACACCGCGAAACGCGCAAGGAATTGCGATTGCTCACGCACGCCGCGATTTAGTAACCGTGCACGTAATGCCTGACATCGCCCCCCGGGAACCAGATCAGGTCCACCGCGCACGCACACGCAACGGCGAAGACGAACCCGACGATCATGCCATAACAGCAGGGCTTCGCTTTTCGGTAAAGGCCGATTCCACCCAGACGCAGCACTATCACCTTCGCCAGCCACACAATGAAGATGCCGACCGTGTTGACCCGAACGGGACTGTCGAACATCATCAGCAACCCGATCGGGTGCCAAGGCCACCACGTCACACGCGCCTGAAGCAGTGTGGCCGCGCCAGCGGCACCCATGCCGAGCAGCCAGACGACAATCTTCCCGGGGTCCGGCACCGTTCGTGGTCCGGCGATGACGGTTGCGATCCCGTTGTACATCCCCCGAGGCGCTCCCTGGAGCGACCAGGTGTTGAAG
>JASLMQ010000926.1 GCA_030746455.1 Candidatus Latescibacterota bacterium | reverse complement strand
GAGATGAACCGAGTGGGCATAGTCGTTGACATCCCCCACAGCGGCAAACAAACCACGCTGGATGCCGCCGACGTCTCGGAGAAGCCCATCATGGCCAGCCACACGGCCGCCGAAGGTATCTTCAAGCACATCCGATGCAAGAGCGACGAGGAGATCAAGGCCATCGCCGGTACCGGCGGGTTGATCGGCGTCTACGTACTGCCGAATATGTTGGGCCCCGAGGCGACGCTCTCGACCATGCTCGACCACGTCGACTACATCGCGGACCTCGTCGGAACCGATCACGTCGCCATCGGAACGGATACGTCCTACGCGGCGCCATTCCCCGATGGGATCAAGGGCTATCCGAACGCCCGGTTCGACACGCGGTGGTGGGGGAATTGGAACGAACGCAATCAGTTCCTGCCTACATCGGACGAGGCATCCTCCGGAAGCCTGGCGTGGACCAACTGGCCGTTGTACACCGTGGGCCTGGTGATGCGAGGGTATTCAGACGAAGAGCTCAAAATGATCCTCGGCGGGAATTTCCTGCGTATACTAGACTCCAATCGTCCTCCACAAGAAGTCGTCCTCTGAGGGCGCTCTTTGAGAACTTTGCCGGTGGCACTCGCACCGGGGTCTCAGCGCCCTCGCCAGGTGGCGATCCAAAGACGGCACGTCCAATGATCTGCCTGACCGGCGACGTGCATCACGCGTCGCTCATGACCAACGACCAGCAGCATATCTCGGATCCGGATCTCACGGAGGTCCGGATCACGGAGCGATACCTCCGTCTCCTGGAGAGATATGACGTCAAGTCTACGCTGTATGTCTGCGGCAGGTGCTTCACCGAGGAATGGGCCGATCTCGAGCCCTCCGTGAGACATCCCCTGGTCGAGGTCGGTGGGCACATGTTCAACGCGCGCTTCCCCCGCGAGTGCTTCGACACCTATGGGGAGCAGACGGGTCTGTGGAATGGGCCGCGTTGGTACCAGGACTGGGACATCCGACGCAACGTCGAAGTCGTGCGCGAGCGCCTTGGATACGACCTCGTCTCTTGGCGCGCCCACAGCTACAAGGTCGACGCGAACACATACGAGCTCCTCGCCTCGCACGGCCTCCGATTGGTCTCCGACGACGTCGAGCCGGACACCGTATGGCCCAAGCACATCGAGCACGGGCTGGTCAGCCATCCCATGAACACGGTACCCGACCACGACCACCTCTACCACGCGCACCGAACCGAGTCCTACGTTGAGGAGGCCAACCGGAAGGGCTACGGGGCCGACGATTTCGGAGCCGTGTCGTACACCATTGAAGATTGGGGTGAACTCGTCACCGACCAGGCATTGGCCATAGACCGTCAGGGGGGCGTCGCAACCATCCTCGCCCACCCACTGTGCATGCATCTGGCCGACGAATTCTCCGTGTTCGAGCGGATTCTGGAGCGTCTGGCGGATCTGACCACGATCTGGGCCCGCGATATCCTCGATCTGCAGGAGGGAACGGTGAGATGAAGTCGCTCATCTATCTGAACGGAGAGCTGGTTCCCGAGGAGGAGGCGAAGGTCTCGATCTGGGACATCGGCTTCATGTACAGCGCCGTGTTCATGGAGGCGGCGCGCACCTTCCGACACGAGGTCTATCGCCTGAACGACCACCTGGAGCGGATGGACCAGGGCATGCGCTACACGGGCCTGAAGCCGCTCGTGTCCAGGCGGGAGATGGGTCGCATCGTTCGCCAGACCTTGACGGCCAACCTGGACCGGTTTGCCGAGGAAGACGACTGCTGGCTGTGCTGGCAGGTCACGCCCGGAGCGGGATTCCCCCATCCCATGGTGAAGTCGCGTCGCAGGGGCCGGCCGACGGTGATCTGCTACGTCAGTCCATTACCCTACGACGAGTACTACCCATCCTATCGCAAAGGGACTCCCGCGGAAGTGCCTGCGGTCCGGAATGTGCCTCCCAGCGTCGTCGACCCGCGCGGCAAGACGCGCTACCGCCTGCACTACTTCAAGGCCAAGCTCGAGGCCAGGGCCCGCGACCCCAAGGCGTTCGCGCTCTTGCTCGACACCGACGGCTTCGTTACCGAGGGAACGGGCGCCAACTTCTTCATCGTGCAGGATGGCGGCCTTGTCACCCCCACCACGCGCAATATCCTGGATGGCATCAGCCGACGCACGGTGATCGAGATCGCCGCCGACCTCGGAATCCCAGTCGCCGAACGCGATGTAAGTCTCCTCGACGTGTACAGCGCCGAGGAGGCATTCTGGACCACGTCCTCCTACTGCATGCTCCCGTGCAACCGCGTCAACCACGTGCAGATGAAGACCTGCCCTGGAGCGCTGTTTCAGAGTATCATCGCCGCGTGGAGCGAGAGGGTCGGCGTCGACGTCATCGGGCAGGCTCGGCGGTACCACAAGCGCAAGAGCAACATCTGGCGGTCGCCCTAGGACCCAGGTCCCCGAGGGAAGCGATGAATGTCCTGGTGATCATGAACGATGCTCTCCGGCCGGGCCACATGGGGTGCTACGGCTACGACAAGAACACCACCCCGAATTGCGACCGCCTGGCCGCCGAGGGCGTGTCGTTCACCAGCTGCATCGCGGTTTCAGCGCACACCTTCCCGCCCGTCGTGTCTATCTGCACGGGCCAGGACACGGCAACACACGGGCTGATGACCTCCGAGGACTACGCGCGGTGGATGAGGGACGGCATGGGACGCACGCCGCTCCACCTGCTTGCCGAGAACGGCATGCGCGTCGACGGCGAGCTCGTGATGCGCTGGGCGCCCCTCGGCTTCGAACGCGACTGCAACGACTTCGATGCGTATGTGGAGGCCCACCGAGAGGGGGCGTGGTTCTACTTCGCCGAGCCCTATCCCACGCACCTCCCCTACGACCCGCCGAATGAGTACTACGAAGCGTTCCTGGACGCCGACTTCCAGCCTGACGAAGATACCCGCGAGAGGCTGGAGATCGTCCGCACGCGGATGATTCTCCACCCGCCCGATGTGCAATCGGCGATGGAGGCCGGCGAGGAGGACGCGATCGGCGAGGGGGACGATGCGCACAAGCGCAGCACCGCCACCGTCGAGTTCGAGCCAGGCGACGCGCCAGGCGTGAGCGCACTCTACGATGGCGAGGTGCGCGTCTTCGACGACCTGGTCGGACGGTGGATCGCCAAGCTCGAAGCGATGGGCCTTCTGGATGAGACCCTCGTCATCGTCGTGTCCGACCACGGCGAAGAGCTGCTGGAGCGCGGCCATGTCGGCCACACCTCCTGCAACCTGAAGGGGACGCTCTACGACGAATGCATCCGGGTCCCCCTGATCATGCGCGCGCCTGGACGGCTGCCCGCCGGCCGCGTGATCCTGGATCAGGTCTCACAGGTGGACATCATGCCCACGGTCTTCGACCTCCTGGGCCTGGACCTCTCGCTGGCGGTTGACGGATCGTCGCTCCTCCCGCTCATCCGGGGAGAAACCGACACGTTCCGAGCGGAAGCCTACGCAGAGACCCCACCTGCCGGTTGGCAGGCGCTTCCCGGCGACGAGCGGCGCATCTACTGCGTCCGAACGAGAGAGTGGAAGCTCATCCTACACGAGGAGTCCCCCGGGGGGGCTCGATGTCTGGAGCTCTACAACCTCACAGAGGATCCCAGTGAGCGCTGCAATCGAATCCACACTGACTCAGGCGTCGCCGCCGATCTGTCGGCAAAGCTCGCGGCCTACGTGGCTCGGTGCCGCTGAGAGGGGCGATCCATGAACTCTCGCGAGAGGATCGTCTCGGTTCTGGAACACCGTCAACCCGACCGTGTTCCCCTTGCCGAGCTGTGGATCGACCCCAGCGTGGTCGGCGCCATACTGCCCGGGGCCACCTGGAACGAGCTCGTAGACCATCTAGACATGGACATCGTGACCGTTCCCACGATGGTCTATGGGGAAGACGAGGTCGAGTGGGTCGACCGTGAAGCCCGGCACCCCCTCTTTCGCGACAAGTGGGGCGCCTTGCAGATCATGGACGGAGCCGGTGTGCCGGTGCCCACGAGCCCGCCACGTATCGAGACAACCGAGGACTTGGATCGGTACACGTCCCCGGACCCGGCCGACTCACCCGTCATCGAAAAGATTCGGCGGCTGAAGGCTCAGTATCCCAATGGCGAGCGCGCGATTGCCGTCGTAGCCGAGTCCGGCTGGGCCCCGGCAGTGTACCTGCGCGGCGGGCTCGAGAACTTGCTTCTGGATTTCGCACTCCGTCCAGACTTCGTCGAGGACCTGATGCGGGTGGGTGCCGACTACTACGCCGAGCTGCTCCCCGAAGCGATCCGGTCAGGAGCCGACCTCTGCCTCCTCGGCGACGACTACTCCGACAAGAACGGCCCGATGATGTCGCCGAGGCAGTTCGAGGAGATCATTCTCCCCGGCGACGCGCAGGTCGTCGCCGCGATCAAGAAGGCTGGGGGATACGTCATCAAGCACACCGACGGCGACATCCGCAAGATAATGGACGGGTTGGTCGACACGGGGCTGGACTGCCTTGGTCCGTTGGAGCCCGTGCCGGGCATGGAACTCGACGGCGTGTTGAACCGCTATCCCGGCAAGATCACCGTGATGGGCAACATCGACGTCGATCTGCTGTCGCGAGGATCGGAAGACGAGGTGGTTCGCGCCACCAAGCGCGCCCTGGCCACGGTGTCGGCCGTCGGGCCGCACATCATGTCGTCGGCCAACACCATCGCGGCATCGGTCAGACCCGAGAACTTCCTGGCCATGATCCGCACTACCCAGGCGTTCGGCACCCACCCCATCGATGCCGACTCGCTTCTCGCCGACATCGGCGACTGAGGAGAGTGCAATGGCCTATCCAGGCGCAGTCGACGACTTCAGGAAGTGCTGCGAGCTCCAGACTCCCTCGCGCATGCCGCTTTTCGCGCTGGGCCTCGAGTTCGACATGCGCGTTTCAGGTGTCACCCAGCGTGAGGCGAGGCTCGACATCGACAAGACCGTCAAGGGCCTGATCGAGACGGTCGGACGCTCGGGCTACGATTGGGCCATGGTGTTCCCCGACGACTACATCGAGTTCGAGCCCCTGGGCCTCCAGATGTCCGATGTCGAGGACCGGCCGACCATGCCCACGCAGTACCTGCCCATGGACCGGGACACGCTCAACCGATTCCGTATCCCGGACGCGAACAAAGAGATGCGTCTGCCGATCCACCTGGAGATGATCCGTCGGATCAAACAAGAGCTGGGAGACACCGTCTGCGTCGTGGGCCGCATCGCAGCCCCGTTCTCCACACTGGGCCTGATCTACGGCATCGACCCGTTCCTGATCGCCCTGCTGGAGGATCCGGACCTCGTGCGCGACAACATGACGTTCTTCATCGATCACCAGATCGCGTTCGGCGCCGCCCAGCTCGAGGCCGGGGCGGACGTCCTGTGGCTGGGCGACTGCGTCGCAGCATCGAACTTTCTCCGCGTCGAGCACTACGCCGACTTCGCCTTCGAGCCTGCCTGCGCAGTCGCCGACGCGCTGGTGAAGGCTGGCGGCCTGATCATCTACCACAGCGCCGAGATCTCCGTCCCCCACATCAAGTGGCAGGTCCAGATGCCGGCGAGCGCCGTGAACCTCGGCGAAGGTCCCAGCGTCGCCGAGGTCCGTCGCGAGCTCGACGCGAAGAAGTGCGTCATGGGCAATTTCGACCCGAAGCCCCTGCGCGACGCCGAACCGCAGGAGGTCGCCGACGCGGCGTCGGCCATGGTGCGCGAGAATCTCCCCGACGGGGGCTATGTGTTCAATACCGGCGAGGGCATCATGGAGACCACGCCGGAAGAGAACGTCGAGGCCATGCTAAGCGCCGCGCGCCAAGCCGCCGCGGCCGTCCTTGGCGAGTAGGACGCCGGGCCGCAATCTTCGACGTGACAGCGTAGGCACCAACCATACTATCCAAGCAGAGGAGATATCGTGTCGGAGACGCCTATAGACCAGGAACTGAAGCACGCCATGCTCAGGCGGATGGTCTGCATCCGCCGGTTCGAGGAGGAGGTCAAGCGCCTCTACCGCGCCGACGAGATCACGGGTGCCATCCATCTCTACATCGGCCAGGAGGCGGTCGCCGTCGGTGCGTGCTCGGCCCTTCGCGACGACGACTACGTCACCAGCACGCACCGGCCGCACGGCCACTGCATCGCCAAGGTGTTCGACCTCCCACGCACGATGGCCGAGATGATGGGTCGCGAAACGGGGCTGTCGCACGGTCGCGGCGGCTCCATGCACCAGTTCGACATCGCCAAGGGCTTCCTCGGGGGAAACGGCATCGTCGCGGGAGGCATCGGCATCGCTACGGGCGCGGCGTTCTCTGCCCGGTACCGCGGCACCGACCAGGTGACGATCTGCTTCTTCAGCGAGGGCGGCTCGAACCAGGGCGTTCTCTACGAGTGCCTCAACATGGCGTCGCTCTGGAAGCTCCCCGTCATCTATCTGTGCGAGAACAACCGCTGGGCCGCCACAACGCCCGTAGAGAAGAGCACCGCCACCGAGGACATCGCGCCGCGCGCCGAGGTGTTCGGGATCGACTGGGCCATCTGCGACGGTAACGACGTGCTGGACGTCCACCGCACCGTGACCGAGGCTGTCTCCCGCGCCAGGGATGGCGGCGGAGCAACCCTCGTCGAGGCCAAGACCTACCGGGTCGAGCCGCACTGCGGCATCATTCCGGACCAGCGGCCCAAGGAGGAGATCGAGGGCTGGCAAAGAGAGGGCAGCGATCCCATCCTGCGCTTCGAGGAACAACTGCTCGAGGAGGGAAGCGTCACTCGCGAGGAGATCGAGGGGATTCGATCAGAGGTGGAGG
>JASLMQ010000925.1 GCA_030746455.1 Candidatus Latescibacterota bacterium | reverse complement strand
GCCTGGGCTATCAGGCCCTTCAGGGTGTCGAGGTTTCGAGCCGCCGTGCCGGCCGGATCGTCCAGGACCGGCGTTTCGAAGACGAGTGGCCCCCGGTAGTCGACCTCTACAAGGGCCTCGAGACACCCCGAAAGGTCCACGTCGCCTTCGCCGAGGTAGCACGGTGTTCGGTCCAGCCGCGGGTCCTTCACGTGGACCTGCACGATGTGGCTCGCCAGGGCGCGGATATCCGAGAGTGGCTCGCTGCCCAGCGTTGTGGCGTTCCCCACGTCGAAGTAGACGCCGACCAGCGGATGGTCCACGTCTTCGACCAGCTGAAGGAGCTCCTCCCCGCGGACGACGTGGCTCCGCCCGACGTTTTCCAGTCCGATCTTCACTCCGTATCCGGCAGCGTCGCTGGCCAGTGCGCGGGTCTCGGCGGCCCACAGCTCACCGGCCTCTTCGGCGGGAAGCTCCAGGGGGTTCGTGACGGGAATCAGCACGGCCTCCGCGCCGAGTGCCTGACAGGCCCCGAGGACGTGGCCGGCGATCTCGCGTGCAGTGGTTCGATTCCCTGCGTCCGGATCGGCGAAGGTGTGGGTCCAGAAGGTGTGGAGGCAGATGGAGAGGATGGGAACGCCCGATTCCCGGGCACGACGGGCCAGCGCGTCGATGCCGCCCTCGGTCCACAGCTCCGATTCCCGGTAGCTGTCGGCACGGATTCCGAGCTCGACCCCGCCGTATCCGAGCGATGCCGCCACACCGAACACGTCCTCCCAGCTGGCCTCGAGCACGTCCTCGAGGATCCCGATCGTGAACCTCTCCATATCACGCCTCCCGCTCGAGCCGATCTCCCAGTGGCAGGCAGTCAGCTCCGTCTCAACATGTCTTTGTAGTATCGTAACTTAAGAACGAAGCTGTCCGATGTCAAGGTTATGACCGCCGAGAGCGAACGCCAGCCGATCTGGGGCCTGCGGCGGTGGAAGTGGGCGGGCGATCCAGCCCGGGTTCGGCGTTGACATTTCCCCGTACCGACGCTATTTTGGCCTCCGGGGCTCGAGAGGTCCCATCCCGTTCCTGGTGCTGCTCCGATCGGTCGAGGAGACGACCGTGGAGAAGGGTGACCCGCTATGAAGAAGACATTCAAGGTTGAGGATTACCTGTCGGTTCAGGGCCTCGGCTCTCCCGCCATATCCCCTGACGGGGACCGCGTGGCCTACGCCGTGAGCACGCTGGACCTGGAGGAGAACCGGCAGCGGTCCGCGATATACCTGGCCGACGTCGCCGCAGGGTCATCCATCAAGCTGACGTTGGGCGAGAAGCAGGATCATATCCCGAGGTGGTCGCCGGACGGCGAGCGGATCGCCTTCGTCTCCAACCGGGCGGAGCGGCCCCAGATCTGGATCATTCGACCCGACGGGGGCGAGGCCGAAAGGCTCACCGATGCCAAGACGGGCGTCGAACGGTTCGAGTGGTCCCCCGACGGCAGCCGGATCGCATATCTGGCCAAGGATCCACCCCCAGAGGATGAGGAAGAGAAGAAGAAGAGGAAGGACGATGCCCGCGTGGTAGATCGCGACCTTCGCACAACCCACCTCTGGGTGATCGGGCTGAGGGAGCGCAAGGCGCGGCGTCTGACTCGGGGCCGCTCCCACGTGATCGACCTCTCGTGGTCGCCGGATGGTCGGCGGATCGCCTACGCCTACGGTCCCAGCCCTTCGGCCAACGATCTGTGGACTTCGGACATCGCGATCGTGCCGTCGACCGGGGGCAGAAGGCGGGTCCTGGTCCGGCGACTGGGGTTCGACGGAGCGCCTCGCTGGTCTCCCGATGGGAGGTGGATCGCCTTCTCCTCCCAGGGAGGGATGGATGACCCGCTGGCCCCCAACCGGCTCTGGCTGGTGAGCCCACGGGGAGGCGAACCGAGGGAACTGATGCCGCGCGAGCAGGACTTCTGCGGCGGCCACACCTGGTCGCCGGACGGCCGGTTCCTGTACTACGGCGTGGGACGGGGTACGTCCCTTCAGATCCACCGTATCTCTGCCGTCTCCGGTCGGGTGAGGGTGCTCACCTCTGGGGGAGACGTGGTGAGCGATTTCGGCTTGGGCGCGAGCGGGACGACGGCGGCCTGGGTGGCACAGAGCGGCAGGACACCGCCGCAGATCCACGTTGCTTCAGTCCCTGCGATGGCCTCGAATCAGGTCACGGATCTCAACGCTCACCTCGGCCAGCACCGCTTCGGCAGGAAGGAGGTCGTCCGGTGGACGTCGGACGACGGCACCGAGGTCGAGGGCCTCCTCACGAAGCCGGTCGGGTACCAACGCGGCAAGCACTACCCCCTCCTGGTCTTCGTCCACGGGGGACCCACCGGCGTCTTCCTCAACACCTATGAACCGGCCCCACCGGGAAGGTACCCCCTTGCTGTCTTCGCAGAGCGCGGGTATGCCGTGCT
Source organism: Candidatus Latescibacterota bacterium (assembly GCA_030746455.1). The sequence continues at coordinate 1,572 of JASLMQ010000925.1, read as the reverse complement.
CCAGCCGAATCCCAGGGGGAGCCTGCACTACGGGGAGTCGTTCAAACGAGCCAACTACCGGGATTGGGGCGGGGGTGACTACCGGGACATCATGGCCGGCGTGGACGCGTTGGTCGCCCGGGGAATCGCGAACCCGGATCGGCTGGGCATCATGGGGTGGAGCTACGGCGGCTACCTGACGGCGTGGACGGTCAGTCAGACCGACCGGTTCAGGGCGGCCTCCGTAGGCGCCGGGATCGTGAATCTCCATAGTATGTATGGAACAAACGACATACCGAACTACCTGCTGGCGTTCTTCGGTGCCTACCCCTGGCGGGACCCGGAAGAGTACGCCCGTCATTCCGCGATCACCTTCACGGACCGGATCAGGACGCCGGTGCTCATCCAGCATGGCGAGAAAGACGAACGCGTGCCCTTTGCCCAGGCACAGGAGTTCTACCGGTCTCTCAAGGACCGCAGAATTCCGGTGGAATTCGTGGCCTACCCACGACAGGGCCACGGGATCGGCGAGCCGAGGTTGATTCTGGACTGCTTGAAGCGGAACCTGGCGTGGTTCGACCGATGGGTGCTTGGGAAGCGGCCGAGGAAACTGACTTGATCCGTCGAAGCCGAGGAACTACGAAAGACGCGAAAAACGCGAAAGAGGCGACAAACAGGATCAATGAGGAGGTGTTCGATGGAGGCCATTGCGTTCTGTCTGGCCGTTGCGGGGCTGGTCCTGGCCTCGTGCGCGAATGGGCATGCAGCGGACCTGCCGGAATACACGATCTACCGCGCGGGCACCCCGATTACGATCGACGGTCGGTTGGACGAACCCGCCTGGGGAGCGGCTCCCGATGTGGGAACGTTCGTGTTCCCGTGGTATCGGGGCGGCAAGAAGGAGATGACCGTGACCAAGCTCCTCTGGGATGACGACAACCTCTACGTGTCTTTCCTTTGCGAAGACGCCCACATCTGGGCCGAGCATACCACACGCGACGGTGCGGTATACAGGGACGACTGCGTCGAGGTGTTCACAGCCCCCAATCCGGATCTTCCTCACAACTACTTCAACATCGAGATGAACGTGCTCGGCATCTTCCTGGACCAGCACCATCCCAACGGGCCGAACCCGAAGGAAGAGATCGAATGGAACGGAGAGGGCATCCGCATCGCCACCACCCTCTCCGGCACGCTCAACGATGATACGGACGAGGACGCCTACTGGATCCTGGAGGCCGCCATCCCGTTCCGGAACTTCGAGGCGGCGGCCAAGCACACGCCGCCGGAACCCGGCGACCTGTGGCGGCTCGGGCTGAATCGGCTGGGGGGCAAGACCAACCCGCAGTTCAGTCAGTGGTCCGCCAGCCAGACGCTGCAGCCCCAGTTTCACGCGCCGGACGATTTCGGCCGGGTGACCTTCTCGGATCAGCCAAGCCCCTTCTGGAGGAGGTAGGCAGAGATGGGCGTGAACAGACCGGATCGCGGTCGCCAGGAGGGCGGGTTGCACGCCGGCTGGAGACGCCGTGGTGCCCTTGCCGTTGGGATTCCAGCGGTGCTGGTGATCGTGGCGGCCCTCCTCGGTCTGACCCC
>JASLMQ010000924.1 GCA_030746455.1 Candidatus Latescibacterota bacterium | reverse complement strand
CGACGTGCTGAAAGTACTTCTCGTTGGGTTCTCCCGGGTTGTCATCGACCCACGGTGTCTCGTCCTCCAGGTTGGGGTAGGGAGCCTTCCCGTCCCCCGATACGCCCGTGAGCATGATGAGGATGACGCTGAACCCCTTGGTCCGCCGGTCTTCGAGAATATGCATGGCTTCGTCGACGGTGAACAGTCTGAACAGCTCCCACTGGGTGTCTCCAAGCCAGAAGACCGGCTGGCCGTTCGGATCGACGAAGTACCGGATGTCCGGACGGACCTGAATCGGGCTGATGGGATTCATTGAGGCCCACTCGGGGTTGGGTGGCATGTCCCGTGGCGTGCAACGCCGGCTTGGCCCTGACCGCCTCACAACTTCCCGTAGCATTCGGGCTTGCGGTGTCGGTCGATCAGCTCTCCGTGCTCGACATCCGGTTGCCCGTGAGACGCGGGCTTGACGAACTTGCGCGCGGGGTCGATCTCTGTCTTGATCACGCCGGGCTGTGATCCCGCGTCGGCCATCAGGTCCCCCTCGGGCGAGGCCACGAGTGAGCGACCGGCTACGTCGGAGCGCCCCACCGCGTAGCTGCTCCGGATCAGGTAGGTGCCGGTATCCAGGGCCCTGCACCGACAGGTCAGACGGATACGCTCTGCGGTCTCCGACCGCTGGTAGCTGGGGCAGAGGACCAGGTCGACTTTCTGGCGGGCCAGTGCCGAGAAGTACTCGGGGAAGTAGACGTCGAAGCAGATGGCGAAGGCCAGTCGAATGCCGTCGCACTCGAAGACCGAAGGTCGTGTGCCTGCTGTGATTCCTAGCGCGTCGAGCTCGACGTCGGTCAGGTGGATCTTGTCATAGCAGCAATCCTCCTTGCCTCCCGCATCGAACACCAGCCCGCGATTCACCCACCCTGACGGGGTCTCCACCAGCGCAGCCAGCGCGATTCGGCTCTTGAGACGTCCGGCGTGTGACGCCACACGCTGAAGGAACTCGGCCCCGGGACCTCGGGCGAAGTGCCGGATCTCCCGCCGATCCTCCAGGCCCGGGGTGTTCGTATATTCGGGCAGGAGGACGAAGTCGGTCGTATCCGGTTCGAGCGATGACAGCCTGCCGTCCATCCAGTCCAGGCAGGCCCGGGCCGCATCGGGCGTGGCCGTCGCGGGATACGGGGGTTGAAGTGACGCGATTCTCAAGGCTGCAATCCGGTGCAAAGGTGTTGGTTGTGCAGATCTGCTGGGATTTTGACGCGAGGGCAGCGCAAGGGCGGCCCCTCCTACATCAGGGCTTCGGAGGCCAGGCACACGGGTCCGACCCTACGAACCGCCCCGCTCAACCGTAGGACGGAACCGTGTGCCCGGGCGCGCCGATCCGCCGCTGAGGGCCGATGGGCCACCGTCCGCGCGCCAGCAGGCCGCGCCCGTAAGGGTGTTCGTGTCCTGGTCGAACATCACACCGTTCATGCCCCCGGCAACCGCCCGGACCTCCTTCACGGTGTGGCCGCGGCCTGCGAGCTCTTGGCGCATCGATTCGGGAACCGTGGACTCGACTTCCAGCTCCTGGCCCTGGGTCCACACCCTTGGCGCTTCGACCGCCTCCTGGAGCGTCATGCCGTGATCGACGATGTTGACGATGGCCTGAGCCACACTGGGGAAGATGCGCACGCCGCCTGGAGTGCCGAGGGCCACGTAGGGGCGCCCGTCTCTGCAGAGGATCGTGGGGGACATACTGCTGATCATCCGGAGGCAGGGACCCACCGAGTTGGCGTGGCCAGGATGGGGATCGAAGAGGGCCATGGTGTTGTTGAGGAAGATACCCGTTCCCGGGACGATGACCTTCGCGCCGAATCCCTCGTTGATGGTCTGGGTCATGCACGCGATATGACCCTCGGCATCGGCCGCGGTGACGTGGGTCGTTGAAGCCGACTCCACAGAGGGAGGAATCCCCGGATCGGGCGAGGTCGCTCGGTCCAAGGCGATCTGCGCGCGCCTCTCCCCGGCGTAGTCTGCCGAAAGGAGCCAGTCGACCGGCACAACGGTCTGGGCCGGATCGCCCAGGTGCTCGGACCGATCCGCGAAGGCGATCTTGAAGCACTCGGCGAGCAGATGAACCGCGTCGGCCGTACCGAACCCGAGGGCAGCGAGGTCGAATCCCTCCAGCAGTCCCAGGATCTGCAGGATGTGCAGGCCGCCGGCGGAGGGTGGGGGAGGCACGGTGAGCTCATATCCCCGGTACGTGCCAACGAGCGGGTCTCGCGGGAAGGTGCGGTACGACCTGAGGTCCTCCAACGTGATCAGGCCCCCGTTCTTCGCGACGTCGTCTGCGATGACCTGTCCGAGGGAGCCGCCATAGATCGCGTCGGGGCCGTCGCGCGCGAGGACCCGCAGAGATTCGGCGAGGTCGCCTTGGACGAGGAGATCCCCCTCCGCGGGGGGCTCGCCGCCGGGAAGAAAGACAGACGCCGTGCCCGGGAAGCGGGCGAATTGCTCCCGGGCGTTCACGATCATGTCGAGAAGATACCGGGAGGGGCGGAAGCCGCGCTCCGCATGACGGATCGCCGGCTGGAGGACCGTCTCGAGATCCAGCCGTCCCCACGATTCGATGGCTTCCGCCCACCCCTTGAGCGCCCCGGGCACGCCAGCCGCGAGATAACCGACGCGGTTGGCATGGCCCTCCGTCTGCATGTAGTCCGGCCATGTGTCGGAGATGGGCCTGAACAGGTCGGGTCCCGCTGCCGCCGGCGCCTGGGCGTAGTTGTCCAGGACGATGGCCGTCCCGTCGGGCAGCCGGATGTTCATCCAGCCCGCCCCGAAAACCCCCACCATCTGGGGCTCGACCACGTTGAGGGCGAAGAGGGCGGCAATCGCGGCGTCGATCGCGTTTCCCCCCAGCGCCAGCATCTCCAGGCCGGCGGCCGAGCCGATCGGGTTGTTGGTGGCCACGGCGCCGCGTGATCCCACCACGGGCTGCTTCTCGGTTTCGAAGACCGTGCCGGCCTTCGACCGCCATCCTTCAAGCCTTCCTGCTTCTCTATCGGTGCCCATCTGTCATCCGTGGTTCCGCTTTGTTGTCTTGAGGCTAGGCCTCTGCGAAGTAGCCCTTGATCCTCTTCGCCGTCTCCTTGAGGACGTCCTCGGGCAGGTTGTGCCCCTTGATGATCTCGAGGTTGACGAAGCCCTGGAACCCCAGCCCAACCATACGATGGGCCAGGTTGCGCATATGCGGGCTCTCCGGGTCGAGGGCGTCATCGTGCACGTGGAAGTGGCGGAGCCGGCTTTCGAGCGCATCGTAGGTGGCGTCGTCCATTTCGGCGTGGTTCCAGAGCACGGCGAAGTTCGAGGTGGTTACCCGCTTGATGACTTCGGCGGCCTCGGTCGCGCCCTTGATGATGTCGTGGCCGCACTCGAGCATCGGGGACACGCCGGAGCCCTTCGCGTGCTCTCCGAGCTCGTCGAACGCCGCCGCAATCTGATCTGCCGCCTGCTCGTCGAACTCGGGCCTCTTGCCGCCCGCGAAGATCCTGACCAGCCCGGCGCCGAGATTGGCCGCAAGGTCGAGGTTGGCCTTGCCCGCGTCGATATGCTCCTGGTGGACCTGGGGGTCTGGACTGGCGGTCATCACGGAGGTCGCGACAGCGGGAATCTCGATCCCCTGGTCCGCAAAGAGCTTCTTGACGGACTGCCGCGTTTCGGCCGTGGATTCGGATGAGATTTCGTGCTGGTGCCCGGCGTCGACGCGAATCTCCACACCGTCGTAGCCGGCCTCCTTCGCAAACTCAACGACCCGTTCGATCTTCCATTCGGGACAGACAAAGGTCATGTAGCCGAGTTTCATTGCGTGTGTCCTTTCCTAGCGGGCGCCGCTCAGACGTGTCAAGCGAATTGGGGAGTGGTGAAGGGGGGACCATTCATTGCCAGGGGGCCGTGAGACGGTAGGTCTTTCCAGCCTTCGTTTCGAATGCGATCCGGTGGTCGTTCCTCCTGGTCGTGACGGGCTTGCCGGTGTCACACGCGATCTGGCAGGACTCGGGCGCGTGGAGGATGGTGCACGTGCCCGAAGCGTGTGCTCGGATCGAGGCGCGAACCCATCTGCCTTCCTCCCATTCCAGGCCGACGGTGTAGCCGCCGCGCGCACGGAGCCCTTCCACGCGTCCTTCGGGCCAGGCGGAGGGCAGTGCCGGGAGGAGATGCAGCTCGCCGTTGTAGCTCTGCAGAAGCATCTCGATCACGGCCGCGGCGCCACCGAGATTCCCATCGATCTGGAAGATCCTCGGCGGGTGAAGGTCGAGCAGGGAGTCGGTGGCGAAGTCAGCGATCAGGTGGTTGAGATGCTCCCAGGCCTCCTCGGATCGACCCAGACGGGCGAAGAGGCAGGCGACCCACGCCCGGCTCCACCCCGTGTGGCCGCCTCCGGCCACCAGCCGTCGCTCGAGCGAGACCTCGGCGGCGCGCCACAGCTCGGGCGTCCGCTCGGGGTCCAATGCGTCTCCGGGGTAGAGGCCGATGAGGTGCGAAACGTGTCGATGAGAGGGCTCCACCTCGTCGAAGTCCTCGTTCCACTCCTGGAGCTGACCGTGCTTCCCGATCCTGAGGTCGGGGAGGCCCTCGGATAGCTCGCTCCAGCGTTCCCGATCGTCCTCATCCACGCCCAGCAGCTCCGAGGAGGCGATGGCGTAGCCCAGCGCCTGTCGGGCGAGGATCAGGTCCATGGTTGCTGATACCCCCAGACTCACGGGCATATCACCGCCGCCGACGAACCGATTCTCCGGCGACTGGGACGGGACGATCTGAAGGCGGCCTTCGTCGTCCTCGACCAGGTAGTCCTCATAGAAAAGGGCGACCTCCTTGAAGAAAGGGTAGGCGCGCTCGCGGAGGAAGTCGAGATCGAGACCGTGCTCGTAGTGCCACCACAAGTGCTGGGCCAGCCAGGGCGCGGCGCCGATCCAGACGGCATAGCCACAGGACTCGGGCGTGGCGCGTCCCCACGCATCGGTCTGGATGGGGAACCAGACACCGCGGCATCCATAGAGGTCACCGGCAACCTTGCGTGCGTGAGGGATGAACCGCTCGATGTGCTGGAACAGGGCCTCCACGTACTTCTGCATGCCCGCGGGTTCCGCGATCCAGTAGTTCATCTGCAGGTTGATGTCGTGGTGGTAGTCGCACTGCCAGGGCGGGTCCAGGTCCTCGTTCCACTTCCCCTGGAGGTTGGCGGGTAGGGAGGCGTTGGCGGCGGACGCGCAGAGCAGGTAGCGCGCATACTGGAAGTAGAGCAATCCCAAGCCCGGGTCCGATTCTCCCTGTCGAAGCCTCCGGATGCGCTCATCCGTCGGTGCCGGGACATCGTCCGTCGGTATGTCGAGGTCTATGCTTCCGTAGTGTCGGGCGTGCTCCTCCACGTGCGACCGACAGAGCGCCTCCCAATCGACCGGAATCCTGAGCGTCTTCTGCAAACACTCGGAGGCCGCATCCCGGTCGCCGGCGGATACCCCGATGTTGACGGCGAAGACCGCCTCGGTCGCGTTCTCGAGCAGGAGCTTCCTGTCGTCCAGATTCCGTGCCGTGCCGTCCTGCTTCCAGACATCGACCTGCACGCGGAAGTCGACACCGTCCTGGATCCGGCCTCCCATTGACAGACGCTCGGGCGTCGTGACGAAGCTCAGGTCGCAGTCCTGGGCATAGGCCCGGTCGAGCCAGGCCACACAGCTGAAGGGGAGGCCATCGTGTCGGACCCGGATGAGAATCAGGTCCTCGGTCAGATGCGCCACGACCTCTCGGGTGAGGTTTGCCTTGCGGGACTGATAGGAAACGGTGACGGTGGCCGAGTCCAGGTCCAGCTCACGCTCGTAGCCGTGGATGACGCCGTGATCGAATTCGAGGTAGAGATCGCCGGCCGGCTGATAGGGGTCCACCCGGTTCGGGCGCCCACTCACCCCGCCGTCGCCTCCGAAGGCGGCGTTCGCCTCGTGACTTCCCTCCTCGTACCGGCCGTCGAGCAGAAGCCTCCTCACCTTCTGCAGGAGGTGGCTCTTGACCTCGGTGTCGCGCTCGCGGTTGACCCCCTTCCAGAGCCATTCGTGATTCAGCGCGATCCGCTCACGTCGGTGGGTACCGAGCACCATCGCGGCGAGTCGCCCTGTCCCGATGGGCAATCCCTCGAGCCATTCGCGCGCGGGAGCCGTGTACCAGAGCTTCATCTCTGCCGTCCCTTCTTCAGTTCCATATCCCGCGAAGTTTCTCTACCCAGTTGAGTTGGATTTGTGCATAGTTGGCGCGTATCAACGCCTCGGGCTTTCGCTCGATAGCGTGAGGACGCTTCGGCCATCATTCGTCCCTGGAGGGCTGCTGGAATGGAGATCACCGAGGTTCGATTCGTTTGCGTCAAGGGATCGTGGGATTACGACGGCCCCCTGTTCGAGGAACGGCTTGTTCGGCCCGTGGACATCTACCCCGAGTTTCGGGGGGAGGAGGCACGCCGATCGGGGATGGGTCTGAGGGGAGACCCGCCGTACGCCCTGCGCGAGGCCTTCCTCTTCATCGACACGGACGAGGGCGTCAGCGGCATGTATGGACCGGTCCAGGCCACCGTGGCCCGGATCATCGCCAGCCAGCTGTCCAGCATCCTGGTGGGAGAGCATCCGCACGCGGTCGAGCGCATATGGGACAAGATGTATCGGCACGCCATCCACGGCCGCAAGGGAGAAACGATGATGGCGATCAGCGCCGTGGATCTTGCGCTGTGGGATTTGAAGGGGAAGCTACTTGGCGCCCCGGTCTACGAGCTGCTTGGGGGACCCAGCCGGGATCGGATCCGGGCGTATGCCTCGATGCTCGGGCACTCCATCTCACCGGAGCGAGTGTCCGAGCGCTGCCGGGAGATCGTGGAGCAGGGCTACGGGGCCACCAAGTGGTTCTTCCGGCACGATCCGACGGAGGGAGAGGAGGGAGTGAGGAGGAATCTGGAGCTGATCCGGACCGTCCGGGAGTCGGTAGGGCCGGACGTTGAGATCATGTTCGACGCCTGGAGCAGCTGGAACGTACCCTACACCATCCGGATGGCCGAGCTGGCGGGAGAGTATCGGCCCTGGTGGTTCGAGGAGCCTGTGATGGCGGATGTGATCCCCCAATATGCAGAGATCCGGCGCCGAGTGTCAACGGTGTCGATATCCGGGGGAGAGCACGAGTACACGCGCTGGGGGATCAAGTCTCTGCTCGACGCGGAGGCGGTGGACATCCTGCAGCCCGACCCTACCTGGGCGGGAGGGCTTACCGAGATGACCAAGATCTGCGCCCTGGCCTCCTCGCACGGGATCCCGGTGATACCGCACCACGGGGGTATCGCCTCGACCCACCTGATCGCTTCACAGGCGCTGACCACCTGCCCCATCCAGGAGTGGCTGATCCAGCACGGTGCCAGGGGGCAAGCGCTCCTGAAACCCAAGACAGCGCCAGTGGACGGCCATATTCATCTGCCCGTGGGGCCGGGCCTGGGCGTGGAGTTGGACGAAGACGTCGTCGAGTCGCAGGAGGAGCTCAGCTTCGCGTAGAGCAACAGCGCTTCTCGACATCGTCTACCCGTCCCTGGTGACCCCGTAGACGTTCGCCGCCTTCTTCTCCAGAAGCAGCTCGTATCTCCATCCCCGCTCCTCCAGCATGCCGAAGAAAGGGCGGCCGACCTCACGGTTGCCCTCGCTGAAGACGATCCGGCCGCCCGGCGCCAGTAGGGCGTCGAAGCACCGGAGCAGCGGAGTGAACATGCGCTTCTCGTAGGCAAGATCGGAGCCGATGACTGTGTCGTAGCTCCGCCCGGCAGGGGGTGACCGCCAGTCCAGGAGCTCGACCGCGGGTTCGGTTCCCGTATTCTGGAGACAGTTGTACAGCGTGAAGTCCAGGGCGTCGGGCTGGTAGTCGGTGGCCGTGACCTGCGCCCCCCTCAAGCTCGCCGCAACAGAGCCGATTCCGAGGCCGCACCCCAGCTCCAGCACCTGTGAGCCGGGCTGAATGTCATCCCCGGACAGTATCCAGTCGGCCATGGCCACGCCACAGGCCCAGTAGCTGGCCCAGTAGGGAAGGCGTTCGTCGCACACGGCCACGCTGTCCGGGTCCGCGGCGATCAGCTCCTCGAGGAGGGAGTCGACGTCCTCCACCCCCGTGATCGTGAGCCGGTGGCCGGCCGGCGAGGCGTAGGCGTGGTCTTTCAGATGGTGGAACTCGGACAGCTCCTCTCTGAGCCGTCGCATTTCGTTAGAGGAGTGCATGGGGTCGACGCAAGGTCCCACGGAGCCAGGCCCAGTTGGTCCGGGTCCGTTCCCGGGGAGGCTATTTCGGCTCTACGGTATTGTCGGAGGGTATTCCCAGGTCTCCGTACAGCTTGCCACGTCCCTTCTCGGAACCCGTGTTGATCTCTCGGGCGTGCCCGCCCACCTCGAGCGCCCGGTTCCTCGGAACGACGATCACCCCGTCACCATCGCCCACCACCACGTCACCCGGATAGACCACCACACCCCCGCAGTTGATCGGGAAGTTGTAGGACTCGGTGATCATGCGTCCGGGTCTGACGCCTCGGGTGCTGTACCCATTGCGCAGGTAGACCGGAGGCTTACGGACCTTGACGATCTCGTCGGTATCGCGTGCCCCGCCGTTGGTGACGACGCCCACGACGCCCAGTTTCACCCAGTCCAGGCTGTTGTTGGATCCGATGTTCCCCCCCTCGACCACGCCGCCCGCATCCATGACCACGGCGTCGCCGGCCCTGGCGATGGCCCGCCAGGGATCCCCTGCGCGTGAGTACTGGTCCTTCTTGAAGGTCTTGAAACCCTCCACATCGGGGAAGGAATCCTGTCCCGACCTGACGTCCGACGGGACGTACCGTACGGTGATGGCGAAGCCGACGAACCGGTGTGTGAAGTCCTCGTCGTCGCGCCAGAGGGGTCGGATGGCGTTGTCCATCAGTCCGAGGTCCTGCAGCCCGACCAGGTCCATGCCGTCACAGACGTCGGTGACGCGGAGGTCTTCGTAGAGCTCGAGAATCTCCTTTCGGGCCTCGTCGCTGTCGTCGTAGCTCCTGTTCTCGAGAACCCTGACGCCTTCGGGTGTGTGCGGTGCCATGGATCGCGCCTCCTTGTGTCTCTTCGGTGAGTGCTGGGGAGCCGGCCCCAATGTAGCACGGATGATGGGCAGGTCAAGGCAATTCGGGGAAGGCGGGCAGATGTAGAAGGCGAGGAAGTCGTGCGGCTTGTCGAACGAGCCTCCGGGGTGTATCTTCCTGCCTCAATCAAGGCAGGACCTCACTCCAGTCAGTGGATCCGTGGTGGACCGCCAACAGAAGATTGGGGAAGGACCTCGATGCAGAGAAGAGGATGGTGTTTCGAGCTGATCGTCACACTCGTGCTGGCGGCAACGTCCAACACTACGGCGACTGCAGGCGATTGGCCGATGTGGCGGTACGACGCCGGCGGCAGCGCTGCTTCGCCTCACACGCTGCCGGACGAGCTGCACCTGCAGTGGGTCCGCGATTTCCCAAGGCTCGAGCCCGCCTGGGAGAATCCCCTGAACCGGGATCTCATGCAGTTCGACAAGGCCTACGAGCCTGTGGTTCTTGGCGAGACCCTGTTCCTGGGATCGAGCGCGGCCGACAAGCTTGTGGCGCTGGACACGGAGACGGGCCGTGAGAGATGGGCGTTCTACGTGGACGGGCCGGTTCGGCTTCCCCCCGTGGCCTCGGACGGGAAGGTCTATTTCGTAAGCGATGATGGGTACCTCTACTGCGTGGATGCGGAGACGGGAAGCCTGATCTGGAGGTTCAGAGGGGGGCCCTCGGACCGCAAGATCCTGGGGAACAGCCGTCTGGTATCCACCTGGTGCGCTCGGGGTGGACCGGTACTCAAAGACGGGGTGATCTACTTCGGCGCGGGCATCTGGCCGTTCATGGGCGTCTTCATCCACGCGCTCGATGCTGAAACAGGGAAGGTCATCTGGACCAATGACGGCAGCGGCTCCCTCTACCTGATGCAGCCCCACAACTCGCCTGCCTACGGAGGCGTGGCGCCCCAGGGGGCCTTCGTGGTCTCCGGCGACCGACTGCTCGTGCCGTGCGGACGCTCGGTGCCTGCCTGTTTCGATCGTCACACGGGGGAGTTCCTCTACTACAGGCATGCCGACCACAACAAGACCGGGGGCGCCTTCGTCTGTGCCGTGGGGGATCGCTTCATCAACTACCACAGGGACCAGGTCACCAGCCTGTATGACCTGACGACGGGGGATGCACTCATCCGCAGGTTCGGAAACGTCCCCGTCATGACGGAGGACGTCCTCTACTGCCTGGGCGAGCGCGTACAGGCG
>JASLMQ010000923.1 GCA_030746455.1 Candidatus Latescibacterota bacterium | reverse complement strand
GGTATGGGGTTTCGTGGGGCGACCCGACTCGGCCCGGAGATCCGGCACCCAGCAAGCCGCCATCGTAAACAGCCGCTGGGTCCAGCACAAGGCGATTACCTCCGCCGTGTATGAGGGCTTTGGCGGCCTGCTGAGCAAGGGTCTGTACACGACCTTCGCGCTCTACATTGAAATCGACCCCCAGAGGCTGGACGTGAACGTTCACCCATCCAAGCGCGAGGTCCGTTTCGCGGATGAGCGGGTCGTCTACCGCCTCGTGGCCGAGACCGTACGACGCTCTCTCCGGCAGGCCGACGGCATACCGGAAATGCCGCGACGTGCGGAGGGCCCCGCGTTGCCACCCATGCGGACGCGCGATGGGTTCGGCATTCGGGATCGGGCCCCCACGCCGTCGGTAGCCGACGCCGATCCCGTGACGTGGGGCAGGTCGGAATCGGTCGGACTCGAGGGCGAGGAGCAGATGGCCCTCCCGCTCGCGGTAGCGAGGGCGCGCCCAGAGGCGGGCGATGGCGCGGAGGGTGCGGTGGGCGAAGGTGGGGAGCCAGGGGAAACGGCCGTCACCCTGTCGGTCTGGCAGCTCCATCGGCGGTACTTGCTGGCGCACACCAAGAACGGCCTGATCATCGTGGATCAGCACCGGGCGCACGAACGGGTGCTCTACGAAGAGGTGCTGGAGAGCTTCGATGCGAGCCCGGGAACCGGTCAGCGCCTGCTCTTTCCGTTGACGCTCGACTTCGGTCTCGCCGAAATCCAGACCGTTCGCGAGGCCCTGCCCCTGCTGGAGAGAATCGGCTTCGGTATTCGCGACTTCGGGGCGAACACCGTGGTGGTCGACGCCATTCCGGTGGGTCTGAGCGTGTGGGAAGAGGGCCAGCTTCTCCGCGCCGTCGTTCAGGACCTCCTGGACCGGGAGGCCGCCGGGACCTCCGGGTCCGATGAACGCAACCCACTTGAACGGCGTCTGGCCGCCTCCTATGCCCACTACACCTCGATCCAGGTGGGGGATGGCCTGTCGCCGCCCGAGATGCAGGGCGTGATCGACAGGCTCTTCGCCACCAGAGAGCCCTTCGTGTGCCCGCAGGGACACCCCACTGTCATCAAGATGTCGCTGGATGAACTCGACCGGCGTTTCACCTGAGAGCGGCTCCCCTGAGGTGATCGTCCTGGCCGGACCCACCGCCTCGGGTAAAACCGCTGTGGGCATCCGACTGGCGAAGGCGTTGGGGGCGGAAATCGTGTCGGCCGATGCCAGGCAGATCTACCGGTTCATGGACATCGGCACGGCCAAGCCGACCCCCGAAGAACGGGCCGAGGCGCCGCACCACATGGTCGATGTGGCCGACCCCGACGAAGACTACAGTGCGGGCCGGTACGCCAGGGAAGCCGCCGCAGTTATAGATGACATCAGGGGGAGGGGCAGATTGCCCATCGTGGTGGGGGGCTCAGGCCTCTATCTGAGGGCCCTCCTGGATGGATTCTCTCCCATGCCAGAGGTCCCCGCAAGCGTCAGAGATCGCCTGCTCGGGGAAGCCCAGTCGGATCTCCCGGGACTTTACGCCCGGCTTGTCGAGGTCGATCCGGCTTCGGCAGAGCGATATCACCCCAACGACACCCAGCGGGTCGTCCGGGCCCTGGAGGTCTACGAGAGCTCGGGCGAGCGGCTGTCCGACCTCCAAGACCGACCCCCCGAGAGAGGCCCAGGCTGGACTGCCAGGTGGTTCGGCCTCGATATGGACCGGGCCGAGCTCTACCAACGGATCGACCGGCGGGCAGACCTGATGGTCGAAGCCGGCCTGTTGGAGGAGGTCCGGTCGCTTCGCGAGAGGGGATATGGCCGCGGCCTGAACGCCCTGAACACCTTCGGCTACCGGGAGATCTTCGGTTTCCTGGATGGGCGATTCGGTCTGGGAGAGGCGACCGATCTGATCAAGGCCGGGACCCGACGCTATGCCAAGAGGCAGCTAACCTGGTTCCGGGCGGACGACCGGCTGAAGTGGTTCGATCCCATCGCTCAAGATCCGGCTGCCGAGATTCTGAAAGTGCTTGACACGCCCACGGGGAGTTCTTAGATTTTTCCGCGAAGGCTTTCGGAGCGGGAGTAGTTCAGCGGTAGAACGCAAGCTTCCCAAGCTTGATGTCGGGGGTTCGACTCCCCTCTCCCGCTCCAATACAACACTCTGAGACACATATAGTTACGGGCGACACCCGAAGTGGGTGTCGCCCGTTCCGTTTCACGGCTTCACCTGTGTCAACGCTCTCCTCGGGCTAGCTCAGATAGACCTTGGCCACCGCATCGAGGCACTCCTCGATGTTCCCCTCTCGCAACTGGGGATAGGTCGTGTATTTCTGCACCTGCGGGTCGTAGATGAGGAACTTCCACTTGTTGGGCCCCAGGCACTCGAGCCGTGCGAGTCGCGCGATTCCCTTGACGTTGTCCATCCGGATCAGCCGGCCCATCAACCCGGACTTCTCCTGCTTGACCGCCTCGAGATGGAGCACCGCGCCCTTGAAGTTGGCGCGGATCTCCCTGACCCCTTTCTTCCCGATGTACCGCTTGTTTTTCACGTGGGTCTGGATTCGGCTCAGCGTAAGCTTCTCGTCCTGAGGGGACGGTATATGTGCTTTGGCCATGGCCGTTGCTCCGCGTTGGCGGGTGTTATGGTGAGGGTACCGCAATCCGAGGGGGAATAATGCGCCCACGGCGACGTGCTCGAGCCGTGATCTGGATCACGACGACAGGCGGTCAGTTGGGGAATTCCACGATGGATTCGGGCTACGCTGATATCGATCCCAAGAATAGGGTATCAAGACCGATATCGCAAGCGTTTTTCCGAGAGATTCGGCCGAGTGGTGCGGGTGCCCCAACCTATCGGAGGGAACCGGTGGTGCTTCAACGGCTGGTGGACTTTTTCATTGCGTGGAGCTACATTAGATCCCATGGCACGGATTCTCATCGTGGACGATGAAGAGCAGCTGTGCGAGATGCTTGAACGTATGCTCGACCCAGGTGGGCACGAGGTCACCTCGGTCTTCACAACCGAGGATGCACTCTCGCGCATCTCCGACCAGTGTTTCGACCTTGCTGTTGTCGATATCTTCGTGCCAACCCACGGAGGGCTGGAGGTGATCCGCGAGCTCAAGTCGTTCGCGCCGGAGACCCGTATCATCGCGGCTACCGGCGTGAACGTTCAGGGCGGCTACGACTCCCTTCCGCTCGCGATCCGTCACGGAGCGGATCGTGCACTGAAGAAGCCCTTTAGGAAAGAGGAGTTTCTGGGACTGGTAGCAGACCTGTTGGGGACGTAGGGGGTGGGGGAAAGCTATCCTTGGCGAATTGGGGGGAACAATGAAGATCCAGAAGACGCGCGATGGCGCCTCCGTGAGGCTGCCGATGGACAGCTGGTATGGCGGGCGACGGCGCAACCAAGTCTACGGCTTCCGGGAACTGGGATTCCCGACGCCATGGGATGTCACCCTGTTCGAGCCGGACGGCCTGGCCGGCGCACAGATTCTGAGCGCCGACGAGGTACGGGCGGGGGTGCACCAAGCGATCGGCACCGCGGATCTGAGGAAGCTGGCGGAGAGCCGACGCAGCGCGGCCATCATCGTGGACGACATGTCCAGGCCGACACCGGCCTATGCCGTGGTGCCCATCATCCTTGAGGAGCTCGACGCAGCGGGTATTCGCCCTCGGAACACGCGAATCGTCATCGCTCAGGGCACACACCGCCCCATCACGAAGGCCGAGCAGAGACGCAAGCTGGGCAGGGAGGTCGTGGACCGCGTCGAGGTGATAAACCACAACGCCTTCACTCGAAAGACGAAGGCCTACAGGCATCCCGACGGCGGTCCCGATATCGTGATCAACCGCGCCGTGGGCGACGCGGACCTCAAGATCTCACTCAGCGGCGTGGTTTCACACGGGGGAGCCGGGTTTGGGGGCGGCGCAAAAGCGCTGCTTCCCGGGGTGGCCTCCTACGCGACCATCCAGTACAACCACCGGACCTTCGCGTGGGAGGACTACGGCACCCTCTACCCGGCCGAGATCCAGTCGGCCTGCATCCGTCGTGATATCGAGCGATCCGCGCGTGCCGTGGGCCTGGACTACAGCATCAACCTGGTCTGCACGCCGCTCAAGGAGATCGTCGGAGTATTCAGCGGAGACTTCGTTGCCGCCCACAGAGCGGCCGCTCAACTGGCGCATCGGCTTTACCTGACGCGAGTTCCGGAGGGAGAGCTGGACATCGTGGTCACGAACGGCTATCCTCTGGACACGGATGTCGGGCAGACGCACCGCGGGGCGTGGCCCGAGAAGTACGGCAAACGCAGCGTCCTCACCGGGGGTACTCGCGATGGGTGGGCCTATCACGGAGACAACGGAAAGTCCTGGCGGGTCTATCAGCAGATGCGTAAAGAGAAGAAGCCGCTGGATGCCTATCGCTTCAAGGGGACGCGTGATGCCGCCGGTGATGACACCTTCTACTACTCGCCCAATCTGACGCCCGAGGCCTTCTATGAGCGTAAATCGCCGAGGCGCTTCCAGAATCGGTGGGAGGAACTCGTCGCTGAGCTAGGCGATGGTCGCAGAGCCCGGACCGTTGGGATCTTCCCGTATGCGACGATTCAGGTCGAGGGAAAGCAGGGATAGCCTGAGGTGAGCGCGGCGCGAGCTGCCGGCCCGGATGTGGGGCCGCGCTGATCCGCCGGGCGCCCAGCGCGCTCTCGGTTTTCTTTCCTTGCATTCGGGCCTGCTCGTATTATCTTAAGTACTTTGGGACTTACGTCCGGCCCGAGTTTGGACATCCGTGCTCGAGTCGCCCGTGCGCACTTTCAGCGGTCAATTGGAAAATGGGCTATGGTCTGGGTGATGGTCGCGGTGATCCTCGGCTCCCTGATCTATCTGGTGGCCGTCATCGGGGGATATGTCTCCTTCCTGGGAGAGGCCAAGCCTCGGAACAAGCAGGCCAGGGAGCGGGCGCAGAAGCTCGAAGAGGCCGCGAACAAGGAACGGACCCTGTACAAGGTGGTGCAGGGGCAGATCGAGGACGAGAAGACGGGGATCTCGAACCTGAAGCTGGACATGGTGAGTGCGGAGAAGGAGCTTCAGGAAGCGAAGCAGACGCAGGAAGAGATAGAGATGGGGAAGTACAAAGAGCAGTTCAGGCGCAACAGGGGCGGCTGAGCATCTAAGAGGAGGCGACCGTTGCTTGAAACGGTGACATTGCTGCTGCTGGCCCTCGTCCTGGTCACCAAGTACATGACCTCTGTTCACATGAGGCGGATTCGCCTCACTCAGGTTGAGCTTGAGAACCTGTGTCAACGACACAGGCGCGACTACGACCAGCTCTTTCGCGATCGCCAGACGGGTGAGGGCATCGTAGAGAAGCTAAAGCAGGAGCGGAGCCAGCTGGAAGCCCAGCTTGCGCAGAAGCGTGAGGCCGTGGATGAGCAGAACGAGCTGAACCGGGAGATGGCGGACGAGGACGAGTGAAGCCAGGGCCGCCTCGAACGGCCCGCTGAGCCGATAGGGAAGACGTGGTGCGATGAGGCCCTGGGATACCGTTCCCCGGGGCCTCATTTCCACATCGTGGCCCCCTTCGAAGGCGAATGGCCATCGATGTGAGCTCTACACCTTGCGCTGTTCTCCGGCGTGCCCTATCTTGGCGGTACTCCCTCAACAGGGGAAGGTGTGGGCGAAGGCGATCGGGCGCCACCGCCCAGTGTGTTCGGCGGATCACAGTGCTCAGCCGGGAGGGGAGAGGCGCAATGGAGTCGGATGAGGCCCGGGAAGGACACCGTGAGGAGGTCTACTTCTGCCCCAAGTGCGGCGGGTTCACCAGGAGGGGTGGAGGGGATGGGCTCTGCAGTCAGTGCGGCGGACCTCACTCAGAGGAGCATCACGCACAGAAGTATGTCCTGCTCGTCGATGATTCCGAGATCGCGCGCAAGAAGGTGGGAGCCATCCTGAAGAAACTGGGGTGCGAGCTTTCCGAAGCGAAGGACGGCCTTGAAGCACTGGATCGAGCCCGGGCAGAAGCGCCCGACCTGATCGTGCTGGACATTCAGATGCCGAGTATGGATGGGCTCGAAGTACTCAAGGAACTGCGCAAGGATGACGGATTCGCTCTGACGCCGATCATCATGTTGACCGTGGAGGCCGATGCGTCGGGGGTTTCGGAGGCCATATCGCACGGTGCCACCGACTACATCAGAAAGGATACGCCGGTCGCGCAGATCATCAAGCGGCTGCGGACGCACGTGGAGAAGTGACCGCGGCAGGACTCAGCTCGCCTCGTTCCGCGTATAGTCCTCCAGGGCCTGCCGTGCCCTCCCGAATTCCACCTCGACCTGGTCGATCAGGTCGGCGACCCCTTCGAACTGCGACTCCCTCCCAAGATCCTCCACGACCTGGCAGATCTCCGACAGTGCTGTCGTCCCCAGGTCACGCCCGCTGCCCTTCAGGGTGTGGCTCTCCCGCCTCAGATCGGGTCCGTTCTGAGCCACCAGGGCCTCCCGCATCGCCGCGATCCTTGGCTCGCCCTCGCTGATGAAGATATCGACGATCTCCTGAAGCGAGAAGTCGCCAAACTCCTCCAGGCTCTTGAGGTCCGCAAGGGCCTCCAGGTCGAGTACGGGGCGCTCCTCCTCTTCTTCTCCACCATCTGCGGTGTCATCCGCGCCTGACCCCGTCCCATCCAGGCACGCCGCCAGAGCCTCTTTGACCCTCCCAAACTCCACCTCGATCCGTCCGAGCAGCTCCGGAACGCCCGCGAAGCTCGAGGTGCTTCCCAAATCCTCGACCTCCTGACAGGTATCGCACAGCACGGCCGCGCCGAAGTTCCGGCTGCTGCCCTTGAGGGTGTGGGCGTGAAGCTTCAGGTCATCCGCGTTCTGCTCCTCCAGGGCCTCCCGCATCGCCTCGATGCGTTCTGCGCCGTCCTGCTCGTAGATGTCGACGAGCTCTCGTAGAGATAGCTGTCCCTCCCTGTCGAGCGCGATCAGCCCGTCCAAGACGGCCATATCCAGAGCCGGTTCATCTGCTGCGGTCTCACGATCTGGGAGGACGGTGGTGACCTCGGGCGGCTCTTCATTGGGTCCGGCCGCCGCACTTGGGCCCTCCTTCGAAAGCAGATCGCCAAGATCCCCGATGGCCTCGTACAGCGCCTTCTGTCGTATGGGCTTGGGCACGTACCCGTCCATCCCCGCCTCCAGACACCGCTCCCGATCACCGTGCATGGCGTTCGCCGTCAACCCCACGATCGGGATGTGGCCACCTGTCGCCTGCTCCCGCTCTCGGATCGCCGCGGTCGCCCGCAGCCCGTCCATCACCGGCATCTGCATGTCCATCAGGACGAGATCGAAGCTGGCCGTCTCGAGCGTATCCAGGGCCTCGCGTCCGTTGTCGGCGGTTGATACCGAATGGCCCTGGCCGGCCAGCATGCCCATAGCCACCTGCTGGTTCACCTTGTTGTCCTCGACCAGGAGGATCGCCAGGGGCTCGATGCCCTCCGCGGGGATGGCCGCCGCGGACGGCTGGGCCTGCTCGAGGGCTTCGGCCCCGAAGGCGTAGAGGATCGCATCGAGCAGGTCCGACTGCGTGATCGGCTTCCTGAGATGGTTCGTCATGCCCAGTTCGCGCATCTGAGAGACGTAGTCCTGGTCGTCGATGGAGGAGAGCATCATGATTGTGGCGTCGGACAACTGCGGATAGCGTCGCATCTGCCTGGCCACCTCCAGGCCGTCCATGTCCGGCATCATGGCGTCCAGGAGGACGAGATCGAACGGGGCCTCGGTATCGGCTGCACTCCGTAGGATGCCGAGTGCCAGGGGCCCACTCTCCACAACCGTTGGCGACATCCCCCAGCTCCTCAGCATCTCCTCCAGGATGAGCCGATTGGTGGCGTTGTCGTCCACCGCCAGCACCTTCAGCCCCTCCAGCCGGTCCAGCGTTGCCGGGGCCACGGTCTCCACGGGCTCCTCGGGTATGCCCAGCCTGGCGACAAACTGGAACGTGCTGCCCCTACCGACTTCGCTCTCGACCCAGATTCTGCCGTCCATCATGTGCACGAGCTGGGTCGAGATCGTCAGGCCCAGCCCGGTGCCGCCGAACTGCCGGGTCGTCGAGCTGTCCGCCTGGGTGAACGACTCGAAGATCTTGTCCTGCCGGCCGGGCGGAATCCCAATCCCGGTATCCCTGACCGCCACGTGGAGCTCGACCTCATCCGCTCTGCCGTCGTCGCACGTGACTTCGACGACGACCTCACCCTCCTCGGTGAACTTGATCGCGTTCCCGACGAGGTTCACCACGATCTGCCGGATCCGGACCGGGTCGCCAAACAGCGCCGCGGGCACGTCAGGAGCCACCCGGCAGGCCAGCTCCAGGCCCTTCTCGTGGGCACGCACCGCCAGGATCTTCATCACCCCGTCGAGGCATTCCCACAAGATGAAATCGGTCGTCTCCAGTGTCAGCTTGCCTGCCTCGATCTTAGATAGATCGAGGATGTCGTTTAGGATCTCCAGCAGGATGTTCGCCGACGAGTCCACCGTCTCCAGGTAGTTCCTCTGTATGCGGTCCAGGTCCGTCTCGAGAAGGAGCTCGGCCATGCCGATGATGCCGTTCATGGGCGTACGGATCTCGTGGCTCATGTTGGCCAGGAACTCGCTCTTGGTTCGGCTTGCCTCCAGCGCCCTGTCTCGCGCCTCCACGAGCTGGGCGTTCATCTCCTGGATCTTTTCCTGGGCCTGCCTACGTTGCTCGACCTCCGTCCTCAGGGATTCGTTCGTCTCCGAGAGCTCGACCGTACGCTCCTCTACACGCACCTCCAGCGCGTCCCGGGCCTCTCTGAGGGCTTCGTCGCGCACCTGGATCTGTTCCAGCATCTCGTTAAACTCGTCGTACAGCTCTCCGATTTCGTCCTCTCGCTCCTTCTCGACGCGCCGGGTGTAATCCCCGGTTTCGGAGACCCCGCGGGTAGTCTCGGCCAGCCGAAGAACGGGACCCGAGATCGTCCTCTGGAGCAGAAGCGCGAGGATCAGCGACAGGAGCATACCTACGGCCAGCAAGGTCAGCGCGTCGACCACGAAGCCCTTTCTTTTCTCGTAGAGTGGGCTGAGATCAGCGGCGAGGTAGACGACCCCCAACATTTCGTCGCCCCGGACGATTTCCCTGAACACGGTGAGCCGGCTGCCGCCGAAGGAATGGGAGTCGCCCTCCGGGGAAGGAAAGTCAGCGGGAATTTCGGGATCCCGATGGTAGCTGGCGAACACCTGGCCTTCGGTGTCGTACACGCAGCCGGACAGTATATGGGGTTCCACCCGGAGCGAGGCGAGCGTCTCGGTGGCGGCCTGGTCGTCCATGAATTCAATGGCAGAGGTCGTATTCTGGCCGATGAGGCGCGCAGCGGACGACAGGCTGGCAACCATCGCCGTTCGCGACAATCGGATGTCATTGTAAAGGAAGATCCCGCTCGCCAGGACCAGCAGGACGGTCGCCGTTAGCAGCTGGTTGGCGATCAGTCGCTTCCTGATAGACAGGTTCTTGAGGTACGACATCGGGTTCCCTCGGCCAATGGGGAATGAGACTCACTCCACCAGAATGCCCAGCTTGAGCAGGTGGGAACTCACCCAAAGATCCGCATCCGCCAGCGCCTTTCGGTTGATCTCGAACCTCACCTTGCCACGGGCCAGCACGAAGTTGATCGCAACACCTTTCTTGCCGAATCCATCCGTATCGCCGACGGTCAACAGCTTCCGATCCGCCAGCTGCTCGAGGATCTGCTCCAGCTGCTCGGCCTTTGAGGGGGCCAGAAGCAACATCTGGCACGGCTCCAGAGACTCGACGGTGTCCGAGCTCCGAACGACCAGGTCCCTCTCGCCGACCTTCTTCTTCTCCGCGACCTTCCTCAGCGGGCCTTCCAGATCGCTTTCTCCCAGGATGTGGATCACAAAAGGATCCGTGTCCTTCGTCTCGTCCTCCGTCTCGGCTCCCGTTTCGGCCTCCGGCCATCGGACATACTGGATGAAACGGTACATAAAGGCCGCTTTGATCGTCGCCGTCCTGTCTCCCTCATCGCCAGCGGCCCTGGCGGGAAACGATACCACACACGTGGCCGCGCAGGCCAGCAGGAGGCTGACAAGGAATCTGGTCTTGAGCTCGACTCTCATTCCATACCTCGAAGGGCGCCTTGAGGCCGCGCACGGTCGACGTGCAGGCTAGCGAGAAAGTCCAATCCGGAGCCCTACGAATATCTCGCGGCCCGGTTGAGGGTGATAGGCGGGTACAAACCCGGACGGATTCTGAACCTCGGGCTGGAGGGTGTCCGTCGGTCGGGTTCCCGACCCCGACTGGCGCCCGATCCCTGCATAGTCAGTCCCGAAGAGGTTCCTGACGATGAGCTGCGGTGCCAGATCGGGGCCGTTGTCGAGGAGATGACGGCCGGTCAGGGTCAGATTCACGGTGATGTGCCCATCCATGTATCCGTCGGCGTTCTCCTCGGTG
>JASLMQ010000922.1 GCA_030746455.1 Candidatus Latescibacterota bacterium | reverse complement strand
CGGCGCCGCATAGCCGGGCGAGTTTGGCGAAAACCGGCCATGCGATGGTGGGTGTGGCGGCGATCATGTGCGAGCCGTGGAACAGTATCGGCACGTTGATCGCCGGGTCCTCCGCAATCTGGCGCAGGACCGGCAGGCCGGCCGAGTAGCAGATCAGAAGGCCGCGCGCGCCGAGCTCGACGGCCCGCGCCGCCTTGTCGAAAATGCGGCGCGGCTCGTCGGTGATGCTCAGGTAGTAGATGACCCGCTTGCCGGTCTTCGTCTCGGCCTTATCCAGGGCCTCCAGCACGGCCTTCGCGTTGTTCAGTGAGATCCCCATTCCGAGGGCCAGAACGAGCGGAATGTATTTGAGACGGCCCACCCAGTCCGCGTAGAGCTCCTTCTGCGAATGGATGTAGAACCGGGAGACCACGCCGGTGGCCGCCAGAAACAGCGGGAGATCCACGATGAAAATCCGCTGCCAACCGAAGGTCTGCCGGGAAAGCACGGCGGGATAGATCAGCAAGGCCACAAGGGCCATGAAGATGTAGACCAGGTTCGAGGACAGCTGGACCGTTGCCTCCAGCTTCACACGCCACGGCATCCTGCCGGTGAGGACTCGAGCAAGAAGCTTCCGTGCCGCCTGGATCGAGCCCTTGGCCCAGCGGAACTGCTGCGACTTCCAGGCGTTCATCTCCACCGGGATTTCCGCCGGAGACACCACGTCCTCGAGGAAGACGAACCGCCAACCCCGCAGCTGCGCTCGATAGCTGAGATCCAGGTCCTCCGTGAGCGTGTCGTGCTGCCAGCCGCCTGCGTCTGCGATGCACGTCCGCCGCCAGACTCCGGCGGTGCCATTGAAATTGAAGAACATCCCCGAACGGCTCCGGGCTCCGTGTTCTATCACGAAATGGCCGTCCAGCAGGATCGCCTGCACCCTCGTGAGCATCGAGTAGTCCCGGTTCAGGTGGCCCCATCGCACCTGGACCATCCCAACGCTGCCGTCGGTGAAGTGAGGCAAGGTCCTGTTCAGAAAGTCGCGCGGGGGCACGAAGTCCGCGTCGAAGAGGGCGACATACGCTCCCGACGCTACCTTCAAACCCGCCTCGAGGGCCCCGGCTTTGAAGCCGGTGCGGTCTCGCCTGTGGATGTGCACGATGTCGATCCCCGAGGCCCTCAGTTCAGTCACACAGCGTTGAGCCACCTCCGTCGTTTCGTCCGTCGAATCGTCGAGCACCTGGATTTCCAGCAGCTCGTTCGGATAGTCAATTGCAGCCGCAGCCCGGATAAGTCGTTCTACGACGTAGACCTCATTGTAGACAGGAAGCTGAATAGTCACCCGTGGCAAGTCGCCGAACTCCCCCACGGGAATGGGGAGCTTGCCCTTGTTCCTGTAGTAGAGCCGGATCAGGATATACCTGTGCAGGCTTAGCAGCATGAGCAAGCCCAGAGCGCAGGAATAGATGATCAGCAATGCTCCCTGCCACCACGCCATCGAATCCTCCTGAACCGGAACGCCGCACCAAGCGGTGCCGCCCGCGTCCGAACGCACAGATCGACTACGCGGAGGCCCGCGTTGTCCTCCCACCCGAGGCCCCCACACCACAGAGTATCAATGTACCCCACTGGGGGGGGTTGTCAAGGCGCACTCAGGCCGCCAGGCGATGAAGCTTGCCCGGGCGGATGGTACGCCCAAGCACCTCTGGCGCTCCGAGCGTCCGACGAGCGCGCCAGCCGTGGTAGACGGAAACGCGTCGCTCCCCTCCATCGGGGCGCGACGCGTCGACACATCTCGGGCCGAGCGATTCAAGGCTACATTTCATAGACGAACGCGACCACATTGATCAGCTGACGATCGGACAAGCGGTCCTTGGGGAAGGGCGGCATCACCAGGCCGTCCAGACCGGAGTTGTCTATCTCGCGGATCTTCTTGGCGATCTGGTACCGGCTGTAGCCGTTGCGGATCAGAGAGGGACCTGGGCCGCCTCGGTCCGTGGGATGGCAGGGCAGACAGGCCCTCCGGAAGATCGGCGTTCCCTTGTTGGCATCGCCGACCTTCAGCAGGTCGTCCGCCGGAACCTTCTCGGCCCACATGGGTATGATCCCCTTGGACTTCCTCTCGGGCGACAGGCCCTCGGAACGGAGATAGGCCAGGATCTGCCGGAGGTGGTGCTTGGCAGGAGGGGTACCCACACCCGTCGAGTCCCGATGGGTCATCCAACGGGTCATGCAGATCTCCACGGCCTCGTCCAGCGAACCCACGACCTTACCCTTCCAGGCGTGCCACTCCGAGCGGAAACCCACATTGTAGAGTGGATGGCCGCAACGAAGCAGGTCATCGGATTCCTTCTTCTCGTTGAAATCCGCGTGGCAGTGGAAGCACGCCAATCCCGTCTCGGTCCAGTTGTGGACCAGCTTCTTCCCCGCCGCGATGTCCCCCGGGTCCTTCGGGCGCCTCTGCGCCCACGCCCCGTACACCGAGACGAAGAGCACGATCCCCGCCAGCCAGATTCCCGGTCGCATCGATCGCACGCCCTTACCCCCTCTCTGCTGGAGCTGCCAGATCTCGCGCGCACCGGAACCCGATGTCTCGGCGCCGCCTCTCGGTTCTCTCATAGGCCCGGGTGGTCGTGCGCACCCCCTCACGCGGGTTCGCCCAGCTCCCCCCGCGGATCAACTTGGCCTCCTCACTCTCGAA
>JASLMQ010000921.1 GCA_030746455.1 Candidatus Latescibacterota bacterium | reverse complement strand
AGATAGAACGCGCACTGCTCATCTTCGTCGGTACGGGCCCGGCCCTCCCATCCCATCGCCACGATGCTCACCACGCTCGGATCATCCTCGAGGATGGCCGCCGCAGTGGCCTCCGCCATCACGAGTGAGCCCGCGTAGATCCGGTCTGCCTTCCGCGCGGCCTCCACACCCACCGTGCCCGCCCGCGTGGATTGGATCACGGTCTTGCCGGCCAGATCCGTCCGAGCCATTTCGAACGGCGAGTTCCCGTGGTCGAACCCATCGGGCCGCTCGCCCCCGATCTCACCGATACAGAGATCCCCAACGCCTCGCCGCTTCAGCGCCAACGCGTCCTTGGTCTCGCCGACCATCACGATCTTATCGGCGCCCCGCAGGAACATCACGGGGGCCGTTGTGAAGGCCCGGTACACGTCGATAAGTACCACCGTCCCCACAGCCTCCCGAGCGCCCGTCAGGAGGCTTCCCAACCGGATCTCCATTCATCCCTCCCCAGTACAGGATCCTACTGGACATATTGCAGAGAACACCAGATGCCGTCCTCCGAACATCGCTTAGGATACGCACAAAGCGACCGATTTCAAAGTCCATTGAAACGGGCCGCCTTCCCAGAGGAAAGCGGCCAGGACAACGTCGCAACCAGGCGGTAACTCTCTCGACGAGCCGCTACGCTGACGCCACTCCGCATCCCGCGGCCGACGTCTCGAAGCGGACCGCGCCGGCCGCGCATGGTAGTACCCAGATCGTGCGATCGTCCTCTATGCGTGACGAGATCCGGGGCAGGTCCTCGGTGGATCCGTCCGGCGCGATCGGGACCATGGCCACCGTCAGGACCGCCGGCAGGTCCGCCCTCCCAACGTAGGTCAGCGCAGGGGCGGGAAGCAGCTTGTGCCCCCGCCGGCCCGTCCATCCGCGGCCGTGGCTGGGGGGCCGCTCACCATCCTCCGCGATCCGCGTCTGGTGGGGCTTGCCGTCCGGCCAGTAGGTCGTTCGCGGCGTAAGGCCCCCCGTGCTGAGGGCCGGTGTGAGCCCGCCTGACAACTGCAGCATCGCGAGTCGCGCACCGTTGGGTGCCGCGGCAAGAACCGGATCCTGACCGACCGCGACCTCGATGTCTTCCTGGAACTGGAGGTTCTGTTCGAGCTCGGCGGAAACGAGATCACCACGGATCACGTCCTGCAGAAGCCAGTAAGCCCGGTCCACGAACAGGATCCGGCGCTCCCAGACGACGGGCCTGACCGGCGCGAAGGAGTAGCTGCCGACGAACAGGGACCAGCCCTCGCCGTGCTCCCAGCGATTGTCCAGCGGTTCCCCCGTCTCGTTCGGCGTGTTGATGAACTCGTCGACACCGTCCACGGTGACCGTGTTGTGCAGGAAGCTGGCCTCCTGCCGCGAGAGGAAGGCGTCGGGCGCGTTGCTTGCATAGCGCGTGGCCGTGGGGTCGATGATAAAATCCGCCCCGAAGGCCGATAGCACAAAGCTCAGTCGGTCGCCGTGCCGATGGGTGGTTCCCCAGGGGCCACAGTCGACGACCATGTAGCGTGCATCGGGGCCCCAATCGCTCCGCATGGAGTGGTAGCCACACCAGACGTCCTGGCCAGGCTCGGGCCAGACGGTGAACGGCGGCACTCCCTCCCCGCTGAAGAAGCCCCCAGCCCAGGGGTGGTCGACCCATTCGAGCATCGGCTCGTACACCGCCCCGGACAGCTTGTCTGCAAAGTGGTCCCCGAAGGAGGGCATCCACCCCGACGGCTTGGACATCGCAACCGCCCATGTCACCATCGCCCGCAGCTTGTCCAGGGCAGACCGAATCCCCTTCTGCTCTCGGAGGGCACAGGCGGTGTTCTGGACCTGGAACGCGACACTCGAGGAGTAGGCCGTGGTCTGCTCGATGCACTGCCCGTCCGGGTAGAACGCCTCGTCGATGTAGCGCGCGAGCAGCCGGGCGTCGTGCTCCAGCCACTCATCGACAGCCGCGAAGTCCTCGAGCACCACGCAGGCTGCAGCCATCGACAGGATGAGCGCACAGGCCGCGTTGCTGCGCCGCCCGACCCACCGGCCGATGTCGTGCCTCAGGTAGGCCGTCTCCTCGTGGAGGCGGTGGATGATCCGTATGAGCTCTGCGTCGTCGACCTCGGCGGCGGCG
>JASLMQ010000920.1 GCA_030746455.1 Candidatus Latescibacterota bacterium | reverse complement strand
GTCCAGGCAGTTGCCTTCGTCGGACGTCGACGAATTCGTGGAGAGCATTCCCTACCGGGAGACACGGGATTACGTGAAGCTGGTCTACCGGAATTACCAGGTCTATTCGTACCTTCAAGGAGAGTCAGGGGGATAGGCAATGGATGCACCCGATCGGACGCGGTTCTGGATGGGGCTGGAAGACCTGTTCATCCTCCTGTCGATCTTCGCCCTCTGGCCGACGATACTCGGCTGGAACGGGTGGATCTGGGAGAGCCTCAAGTATGTCGCCGTGGTGGGTCTGATCTGGATCTTCGTGAGGCGGGTCAGTCGCTACCGCTCCAGGGATCAAGCGGACCCGATGGACAACTGAGTCCTGATTGACCGGGTTCAGCTGTGGGCCAGCGCGCGTTCGATGATCGGACGCGCGTTTTTCAGTGCCCGCCCCCGGTGGCTGATCCGATTCTTCTCAGTGGGGGGGAGCTCCGCGAAGGACCTAGCGAGCTTGGGAACGAGAAACAGGGGATCGTAGCCGAACCCCCCATTGCCCCTCGGGGCCTCCAGGATGCGGCCCTCGCAGGATCCCTCGGCGACCTGGGCGGTTCCGTCCGGCAGCGCGACCGCCACCACGCACCTGAACCGGGCGGTCCGCTCTGTCTCGGGTACGTCCCGAAGGCGGGAGAGGAGCTTGTCGTTGTTCGCGCCGTCGGTGGCGGACTCGCCTGCGTAGCGTGCCGAATACACACCCGGCGCGCCGTCGAGGGCGTCGACCTCGAGCCCGGAATCGTCGCCCAATGCGGGGTGGCCAGTCAGCGAGGCCACAGTCCGCGCCTTCTTGATCGCGTTGGCCTTGAAGGTGTCGCCGTCCTCCACGATCTCCGGCAGATCCGGGAAGTCCTGTAGCGTCAGCAGGTTGGCCGCTCCTCCCAGGATTTCCCGGATTTCCTTGAGCTTGCCGAGATTCCCCGTCGCGACCACGAGTGTGGGGCCTGTCGACGTATCCGATCCGGTGCCCATCTCGTGCGTCACCCTTCGTCGCGGCTCTGAAGGGCCTCCGACTGCGCCTCGGTGATCCGGGCGATGCCCGTTCTGGCCAGGGCCAGCATCTGGTCCATCTGCTTCCGGCTGAAGGGTTCGCCCTCGGCCGTCCCCTGGACCTCCACGAACTCTCCCTTACCCGTCATCACGACGTTCATGTCGACCTCGGCAGAGAAGTCCTCGGCATAGCACAGGTCGAGGGCCGGCTCTCCGTCGACCATCCCGACGCTGACCGCGGCGATGGAGTCGGTCAGGGGGTTCTCCTCGATCTTGTCCTGCCTCATCAGGGTGCCCACGGCATCGGCCACGGCAACGTAAGCGCCGGAGATCGCCGCCGTGCGCGTGCCCCCGTCGGCCTGAAGGACATCGCAGTCGATCCACAGGGTCCTAACGCCAAGCTGCTTGAGGTCCACGACGGCGCGCAGGGCCCGACCGATGAGACGCTGGATTTCCTGCGTTCGGCCCTTCACCCCTCGCGTCTCGCGCTGGGTCCGTGTCTGAGTCGACCGGGGCAGCATGGCATACTCGGCTGTAAGCCACCCGCTCTTCTTGCCCATCAGGAAATGGGGTACGCGGTTCTCGACGCTTGCCGTGCAGATCACCTTGGTGTCACCCATCTCGATAAGGGCGGAGCCCTCGGCATTTCTCATGTATCCGGGCGTGATGGTCAGGGGGCGCAGCTCGTCGAGGCCACGGCCGTCGGGTCGCGTGCTCATCCGTTCTCCTAGGGTATGGGCGAGATGGGGAAGGTGTTCCGGTGAGGAGAGAGAGACCCCGCGCGCGCGGATGCGCGGAGTCAGATCTCGTATTCCTTGCGCGAGTACTGCCTGTAGTCCGGCGCCTGAACGTGGATGATGTAGCACATCTCGAGGAAGCGTGAGTAGATCCGGCCCTCCGCCAGGTCCTTCACATCCTCGAGGCTCTTGTTGGTGGTGACGAAGGTCAGCCGCTGGTCGGCGTACCTGGCGTCCACCAGGTTGTAGAGCATCTCGA
>JASLMQ010000919.1 GCA_030746455.1 Candidatus Latescibacterota bacterium | reverse complement strand
GCCAGATTCTCTCGTTCGCCGACCCCACGTTGGCCACCGCCTTCCAGATCCTGCCTTCCGGAAGGACGAACTCCTTCCGGACGTAGCCTTCGTAGCGTGGCTGTATGGCCTTGACCGACTCGATCTCGATTCGACTGCCCTGCGGGGCATCAACGGTCAGCGTCATGCCGTCCGGACAGGCCCGACCGTGGATCGGTCGCCACGGCCGTGGGCTCTCGAGCAGAACCTCCTGCCAGTCTCTTCCTCGGCAGACGGCCGATGCCAGCCGCGGCTCGCCATCCAGCTCGTCGCCGTCGGCAAGGAGCTCGGCGTGCCACGTACTCGACTCACACGACTGCCGGACACGGAGCGCCACCTGGTTGTGCACGGGCCACAGGCTCTCGATCTGCTCAACGGGTAGATCACCCCCAACGTTCCCCCAACCCAGCACGACCCTATCACCAACCACGGTGAACTCCAGAGCGCCACCGGACGTCGACACGTCCCCTGCCCCCTCGATCGGTGTCAGTCCGCTCGGGACCCCACCGACCGGCAGGGCCTTCTCGCGAAAGGTCGGAGGCAGCTCGATGCCAACGCCCTCGGGGAAGTACTCGCTCAAGGACGGATCCCGGTCCCACCGAAGACCCGTCGGGTTGGTCTCCCAGCTATCACCGGCGATGCCACTCGCCGCCAGATGCAACCCGATCCCAGTGAGCACTGCCAGGAAGATGGCGCGCCCCCTGTCCGCAAGCCATGAAACGACCATGGATCCTCTCCTCAGGGCAGCCGTGATCAGCGTAGTTCAGCCAGATGCGTGTGGTTCTCAATGTATGCACGGATCTGCCGCATGGCCACAATAGGGGAAAACACCTACAAAGCGGTCCGGGATTGTCGCCCCCACCTGGGGTAAACCCTCGGTGCCGATCCCGCATCCAATGCGTATCTTACACCGTCTGCCCGTCCGGGTCCGCTCCCTTCGCACGAGGCTGGTGGGTCCCGGCCAGGTGCTGATCCGACACGAACGGGAGATCCTGAACTCAGATGCCTGAGGATACACAAGAACACGATTCCACCGAGGGTGCAGTACATCCGCCCGACCTGTCCCAGATGGAAACGGAGCCCCACGCGATCCTGATGGAGGCCCTCGCGCTGGCCCGTCACATACGGGACACGAAAGGCCACGGCTGGTGGGCGAACACACTCACCTTTCTCCGAATCGGCAGTGCCCTCCGTCTCCACGGCTCCAAGGCAGAGGCGCTCGAAGCGCTTCGAGACTGCGAGGCCCACAACGCGCATCTCAACAGGACGGGCGGTGGCGACGAGATCAGAATCGACATCTGCAGGCTGCTCGTCCTGCTCGGGGAGCTGGACGAGGCCCGGAAGCTGGCCGGCACCGTGACCTACCGGAGCTCCGATCTGGTGGCACTCTACACCATCGCTCTCACTGCGCTGGAAATGGGCGATCGGACGGCCGCGGAGGCGGCCGTGCGCGACGCGCTGGCGATCGCGAAAGCGCGGACCGAAGAACCCAAGCAGAACGACGACATCTGGCTGCGAGGGCACGCCCGCCTGGCCCTGCGCCTGGATCGTACCGACCTTGCCCGAGAGCTGACCGCCTGCAACGGGAGGGACCTCTGGAAATCGGCCTCGCACGGCGATGTCGCGGAGGCCCTGGCGCGGTCCGGCGAAAGCGAGAAGGCGATTGCCGAAGCCGTGGGATGCCCCGACGAGTACACGGCCGTACTCGCCTGCGCACGCGTCGGCGCGGCCCTCGCGCGCAAGGGCCTCACGTCGGAGACGGCCGACGCGCTCGACGCCCTGATGGCGTGTGCCTCGAAGGTGAGCGACCGGACCGCCCGGAGTGTGGCCCTCCGCATTGCGGTGGGCAAGCTCGCCGCCGGCGGCGCCGATTCGGAGGCGGCCCAGGTGGCCCGCGAGATTCCCGACCTCAGCTGGGCCGTTCTCGCCAGATGCGACCTGCTCTCTCCGAAGACCTTCGACCAGCTGACCGATGCCATATCGCGGTGTCCGGAAGAGGACCGGTCGATGCTCGCCGAGGCCCTGACGGTCTCCTGCGGCATCAGGAAGATGCGCGCCCCGGTCCTGTTCGCCTCTGAGATGGTGCGGGAGGGATGGCCGCGCATCCGCGCACTTGAAGGGGCCGCGATCCGCCTGGCGGAATCCGGTGAGGAGGCAGACGCCGCCATTCTGCTCAACCGCGCCACGGGAGAAATCGCCACCATCGGCGATCCCGGGTGGCGCTCGTTTGCCCATCTGCAACAGGCCCTGCGGTTTTCCAGGATCGGTCGCGAAGCGGAGGCGGACCGCCACCTCGAGTCGAGTCGTTCCGAACTGGGCAAGATCCAGGATCACGGCGTGGTGAAGGGTCTGCTGCCCCAGCTCGTCGAAGCCGCGCTCGCCTCGGGCAGGTCTGCCTTCGCCCGAGAGGCGATCCTGGATGCGCTGCGCCCCGGCATCGACGACGAGGAGTTGCGCGACCGTCTTCTGCCGATGCTCGTGCGCGCGGGGGACGTGGATGCAGCGCTCGACGCCTGCTCTCGAGAGCCGATCTCGGGCTACTTCGCCGGTCGCTTCATGGCACACACGCTCGCGGCGTGCGGCCACCTATCCCGCGCGCTAGCCTATGCATCGAGCCTGGAGCCTGGCGATTGCGTCAATGCCCTCACCGAGATCGCGGTGACCCAGCTGCACAAGCGGCCCGCGGCTCGGCGAGAACATAGGGTCGTGGGGGTGACGCAGCACGGGAGCTGGGCGAGCTGGTTCCCCCGGTTGGAGCGGCTGGGATACGAGTGGGAGCTCATGTCCTTCCTCGAACCCTTCGAGATAGGGTCCGACGGACTCCGCGACGCCTACACGCTGCTGTGCTACCCGGGGACCGGCGACCACATGCACCACACCTCGATCGCCGGAGCAGAGAGCCTTCGCGAGTACGTCTACGGCGGAGGCGGCATCTTCGGGATCTGCGCGGGTCAGTTTCTCATCACCAAGGCCCACCTCCTGCCCACCAGCGAGGTCTACCACCCGCGGGGCCAGGGCCCGCACCAGGTGCAGATCGTGAAGGGACACCCGCTGTCGTTCGGGCTCCCGCCCGTTGTGACCATCCCCCGGATGAACGGGGGGTTCCTGGCACCGGTTCCCGGGTGCGACGCTGTTGGGTGGTACGACAAGGTCGAGAGGTACGCGGCCCTGGCAGCGGCCAACTTCGGACTCGGCCGGTCGGTGGCCTTCGGTCCGCATCCCGAGGGCAGCCGTGACTTCGTGCCGCGAGACCGCCTGTGTGTCAACGCGATGAACTGGACCGTGAGAGGGACGCCGTGATGGGAAACACCAGGAAGACCCCTGCCGGAGGGAAGGAAGCCGTGACCCGGAGATCCTTCCTCGCAACCTCCGCAAAGGCCGTGGGGACCGTGTCGCTCCTGCCCGATGGTGTGCTCGTCGCCGCGGCCGAATCGGGTCTCGTGAGCGGCGTCTGCGTCCTCGACGGGACCGCGGTCCACCACATGCGGCGCGGCCTGGAAAGAATCTCCTGCCCCCATACCCGGCTGACGAGACTTAACGCAGAGACCCTCGAACGGTGCAGCGTTCTGGTTCTGTCCGGCAGGAAGCCCCCGGTCGGGGCAAGGCGCGCGAAGGCCATCCGCGATTTCCTTGAGGCCGGGGGAGCCGTGCTCGCCGTGGGCGGTGGGGCCACCTGCATGATCGACAACGCGTTGTTCGACGCAGAGGGCTACTACCCAACCGGCACCAGCATTCATCAGTCGACCTTCGAGGGTTACCACCGTCTCACATTCGGGTACCCCGGTGCGGAGCCCGAGACCGGGTGGTCGAGAGGTGTCCCGATGCTGCTTCGGGCGACGGAAGGCCCGATGATGGAGCTCGGTCCGGAAGCCACATCCGTCCTCACCTATGGACACCCCTTCTCGGCGGCCGCCTTCCAGCAGATCGGGAAGGGGCTTGCGCTCCTGATCGGTCCCGACCCGCAAGGGGGAGACCTTTACCACGAGGTGGATCGGTCCCGACTGACCACAGGTGAGAAGCTGAAGACCGACACGCTCCTCGCCAATGCGGTCGCCTACCTGCTCGACCGGACCAGCAATATCATCCCGAACTCCGGGTTCGAGCAGAACACGGACCTCCCACCGGCCAAGTCGAACTGGGAGGTGGATATGGACCGCGGAGCCGAGATATCCTACCCGCAGGACGGGGCACCGGAAGGGTCGGTCTGCATCGGAGTCACCTGCCCGAACGCGGACAGCTCGGCCATCGTGAGGCCGTCTCGCCCGCTGGTCGTCGAGCGCGGCCGGGAGTACAGCTTCCGCTGTCTGCATAGATCGACCGCGGGGTGGGAGATCGTCGCCACGTTCCTGCGTGGAAACCTGCGCAGACCCGAGGAGGAGGAGGCAGCCCGTCGCTCCGTGGCTCTATCAGGGCCCTGGGCCTCTGTGGAGCTGACCATCTCCATCCCGAACGACGTTTCCTACCTCAGGTTGGAGTTGGGGATCTCCGGCAAGGGGGAACTGTCTCTGGATGACCTCTCGCTCAGGCGTGCGCCGGGCTGAGGTGGCCCCACGATTCCCTGGATGATGGTGCTCTAGATTGACCAACAAGGAGGAGAACGCATCCATGGCAAATGAGGTCACGCTCGACCACGCTGTGGCCAAGCTCGATCTGGCCACGCCGTTCTGGCGCATCGACAGCGGGCGAGACGGACACCACCTGGTGATGCTGAACGCGCAGCACGGCATGGAGGTCCAGGGAACCGAAGTGGCTCTGCGCTTCAGAGACGCCTGTGCGGAATGCCTGACCTCGGGTAAGGTCACGCTCGTGCCTTTTGCCAATCTGCCCGCGATCCGGCATCGGCGTGTCACGTCGGACGTGGGCCCCGGGCAGGGAAAGCCGGACACCAAGAACAGGAACATGCAGCAGACCTGGCCCGGCGATCCCGAGGGAAACGACATCCAGAGGATTGCCTACGCGCTCGACGCCAAAGTCATGTCCGACTGCGATCGACTCGTGGATATGCACTGCTGGGGCCAGCACCAGGCCGCCGCGGTCCTCGCCGCCTCGGACAACGAGCACTCGGTGTCGATGGCAAAGGCCACCGGGCTCCGCTTCGTGAGGTGGGGCCAAGTACCGGACCTGACGAAGCCCATCAAGAGCAGCAGCCACATGGTCTACAGCCGGGGCGGTGCGGCCATCGTGATCGAGCTCTCGGGTCAGAACCAGGTTCAGGAGTCCGAGGTCCTCCTCGGCTTGCGGGCGATGACGAATATCGCGCGCATGCTGGGTATGATGGAGGGGCAGCCCGACCTACCCGATGGGGCGATGATCGAGCCGACGCCGGACCGTCTCGAGTCGATTGAAGCGCCGCACGGTGGGCTCTTCGTGGGTGCCGATGTGAAGCCCGGAGACCGTGTGGAACATGGCCAGGAGCTGGGCCACCTCATCCGGGATGACACCATGGAGGTCGTCAGCTTCACCGCCCCGACTTCTGGTTACCTGTGGCATCACGGTCGCGTCGGTGACAGCTGGCACCCGTACGCGTCCGAAGGGGAGCTCTTGATCGCCATCGCACGCGATCCGCTATAGGGGGAGATGTGATCATGGAGTGCATCGCTGTGTTGCTCGTCCTGGTCCTCGCCATAGCCGCCGGAAGTCCCGCGGCATGTCGGGCAGAGGTTCCCTGCAACCTGGTGCCCAATGGGAGCTTTGAAGCCGACGCTGACAGGGACGGGATTCCCGATGGGTGGGAGCTCTCTGTGGGTCCCGATGACCGATCGCTGGTAGCCGGACTGCGGGACGGGTCTCCCACCGGAGGACGGAGCCTCTGCATCGAGAAGGCGATGGCGGTGCCGGGCACCCATCTCCAATCGTCATCCTTCGCACTGAAGCCCCACCGCACGTACGAAGTCAGAGCATGGCTCATGATGGAGGGTCGGTTCAGCAGGGATGGGGTACAGCTGCGCGTGGCCATGGACACCCACAGGGAATCGTCCGAGCTCGTCGTGAACCGGCGATGGGGCCAATCGGTCGTCAGGTTCTTCACGGAGGACGAGACGCAGACAGGGTACCTGCAGTTCGCGAACCTGGGGGGACTGGCCCATCGGTTGTGTATCGCGGGAGTGGAGGTGTGCGAAGTAGAAGGCCGCGTAGAGCGGGCACCGATCTGGGTAACCGATCTCGCGGACTTCGAGTTTCCCGAGTACCGTCCGCGGGTGGCGCACACGGCGGAGGATCTCGACGAGATCCGTTCCTCGATGCAGGGCGAAGACATCCGTGGGCACGAGTGGGTCAAGGATGCCGAAGAGTGGCTGGAGAGGCCGCTTCACCTGTTCGAGGAGGGCTACGCCGTCGACGGCGAGTGGCGCGAGTTCTTTATGAAGGGCCTCAGCTGCGCTCGCGACGGCGCACGGCTCAGGCCGGTCGTTCACCCCGACGGCACCCACGAAATGCAGTGCGAGACGTGCGACGAGGTGTATCGGGACGAGGCCCACAGGCGGTGCGCGCGCGCACGCACCAACGAGAACAACGCGCGTGGGGTAGGCGTGTTGGGCAGGGCCTACTCGCTCACGGGCGACACACGGTACGCGGAACGTGCAGCCGAGATCCTGGTGGGCCTTGCCAGGCACTACAAGCAGTGGGGGCCACCGCCCCACCTGGCACCCTATCCTCTGAACGAGGCCCACGCCCTGCTCCCGATCGCAGCCGGATACGACGACATCTACAGCAGCGGCGCCCTCTCGCTGGAGGACTGGAGAATGGTCGAGCGGAACATGCTCCGACCCGCCGCCGAGTTCTACATCGACCACGCCAACACGAACGGTCGGATGAACAACCGGGGCGCGATCCACAACTCCGCGGTGATGGCCATCGG
>JASLMQ010000918.1 GCA_030746455.1 Candidatus Latescibacterota bacterium | reverse complement strand
CTCGTCTCGCGCCCAGATCTGGTCGGCCAGGCGGCCGAGCTGAACGAGTTCATCGTGTCCCACGCGCCATCGATGGTCCAGCGCGCCGGAGAGGTCGCCCTAAGGGAGGGGGAGGACAGCGTTCGCCGGATGGCGGAGGCCATACGCGAGAGGGTCCTGTTCTGCTATGAGGCCCTCTCCTCGATAGATTCCGTGTGGGTGGCCAGACCCGAGGGGGCCTTCTACCTGTTCCCCCGCATACACGGGGTGGAGGACTCCTTCTCCTTCGCGAGGGGATTGCTCGAAAGCGAAGGCGTCTCCGTCGCTCCGGGCGTTGCATTCGGAAACGGGGGCGAGGGATCGATCCGGATCTGTGCGGCCGCCGATCGGTCGATCCTGGAACCTGCTATGGAGCGGCTCCGCAGCTATCTCGAAGGCTGAAACCGGGAGGCAGCCGGATGGCAACACTAGCTATCAATGGCGGGTCGAAGGTTGTGGAACGGGACATCGGCTCTCCGTGGCCCGTGTACGACGACCGGGAGAAAGACGCGCTCATCTCGGTGCTCGAAAGCCGCCGGTGGGGCCGAAGCGGCTACGACTACCAGAACCGCAAGGGCAGTGCCCTCTACCAGTTCGAACAGGCCTTTGCGGACTTTCACGACGGGACCTACGCCCTATCCGTGGCCACGGGAACAACCGCCCTCGAGACCTGCATGCGCGTGGTGGGGGTCGAGGCCGGATGCGAGGTCATCGTTCCCGCCTGCACCTATATCGCCTCAGCCTCGTGTGCCATGGTCTGCAACGGCATACCCATCTTCGTCGATGTGAACCCGGGCAACTACACCATCGACCCCAAGGCTGTGGAGGCCGCCATCACACCGCGGACCCGGGCCGTCGTCGCCGTGGACTTCGGGGGCATGCCCTGCGACACGGACGCGCTCGGCGAGATCTGCCGGAAGCGCGGCATCGCCCTGGTGAGCGATTGCTCCCACGCTCACGGCGGCCAGTGGCGGAGCAAGGGCGTTGGCTCCTTCGCCGACATCGCGGGATACAGCTGCATGCCGGGAAAGGTGCTGGCCATCGGCGAGGGTGGAATGGTCATGACGCAGGATGAGGACCTCTACGAGAAGGCCTTCCGCTATCAGCACGCGGGACGGGATCGTGGGGAGGTCAGCCGTGCGTTCACCTGGCCGGCAACCACCCTCAGACTCAGCGAGTGGGAGGCCGCCATCGGGCTTGTCGCGCTCACGCGTCTGGAGGAGCAGGCCGAGATCCGTTGGCGGAACGTAAGGTATCTCGCCGATGGTATGGCCCAGATTCCCGGCCTTTCCGGGCTGGAGATCGACGAGCGCGTCACACGATGGAATCCCTACTGCTGGCACTTCATGTTCATCAGCGCTGAATTCGAAGGTATCCACCGGGACGTGTTCAGGAAGGCGCTTGCGGCCGAGGGGGTCCAGTGCGGCCTGGGGCCCACCGAGCCGCTCTACAGATACGACATTTTCAGAAGCGGGAAATGGGGCAAGACCGGGTGTCCGATTCGTTGCCCTCTCTACGAAGGCGAGGTCGACTACACCAAGGTGCATTGCCCCGAGGCCGAGCGCATCCACGACACCGAGGCCCTGCTCATCAGCCACAGGTTCCTGCTTGGACCGCTTGAGGACATGGACCTTATTCTCTGCGCCATGCGCAAGATTCGTGACAACGTCGACGAGCTGAGGGGTGCGGCATCGTGAACGAAACTCTCCTCGTCGGAACGGCCCAGCGAGACATCACACCTCCCGCCGGGAAGCCCATGGCGGCCTTCCCACGCGAACGCGACCCCGTGACACCGAGGATCGCCGAGGGCGCACACGACCCGCTGTGGGTGCGGGCGCTGGCCTTGAGCGATGGCAGAGAAACGGTCGTGGTCTGTTCCGCCGACGTGATTACCTTTCAGTGGCCCGATGTCGACCGCATGCGGCGCGACTTCGCCGATCGGACCGGCCTGTCGCCGGAGTCCCTGTTGCCCGTTGGCACGCACAACCACAACGGGCCGGAATGTATGTATGTGTTCGGTGGCAACCCGAAGGACGACTACATCGACATGCTCCGGATCCAGGTCGTCGACGCGGCCTGTGAAGCGCTCGACCGATCGGGGCCCGCGGCGGTCTCCGCCGCGTCAGTCGATACACGGATCGCCTACAACAGGCGACGGATCAGTCCCGATGGACGTTTCAGGCAGCGATCGGTCAACGAGGATCGCGAGCCCATCGGCCCGACCGACCCGAAGGTCACCGTGATCCGGTTCGACAGGCCCGAGGGTCCTCCGGTCTGCGCCGTCCTGCACTTCGCGGCCCATCCCGTGATCCTGACGACTCCCAACACACACTTCACGGCAGAGTACCCGGGCGCCCTGCTGCGCCATTTCCAAGAAATGACCGGCCTGGAGAACGCCCTGTTCCTGCAGGGGGCCTGCGGAGACACACACCCCTTCCTGGCCAGGGCCGATACCTTGGAGGCGGTTGAGGAGATGGGCCTGCAGCTGGCGGACGCGGCGCGGACCGCCTGCGAGCAGGCCTCAAGAGAGCAAGACCTGTCGCTTTCGATCCGTCGCTGGGACGGGAGCGTCCCCAACCGCTGCGACGAGGGTCTGCGGGTACGTCTGGAAATCGCGGCCGTTCGCCTGAGCCCACGCCTTGCCCTGGTCTTTCTGCCTGGCGAGCCGTTCGTGGAGCTCTCCCTCTCGCTGCAGTGGCGCTCCCCCTTTGCCCGCACGGTGGTGGTGGGATATGCGCTGGGGTCCTGCGGCTACGTCCCCAATCGCCAGGCCTATGAGAATGGCGGGTACGGCGTCGACCTCTATACCACCGATCCGGCTGAGTTCAGTCGAACGGCCGTGCCTCCGGGAACCGGAGAGCGCTTCGTCGATGAGGCCGTAGAGCTGCTCCAATCGCTCGAGCCTTGATCCCGAGCCTACGACGCCCGTAATGAACGCCATCGCCGACATACGTGAGGCCCTCGGAATCCATCAGCCCCTCCTTACTTCGCCAGGAGGGAAGGGTGAAGCCGCCGTCTCACTGGTGCTGCACGAACCGACCGGCGAACCGGAGCTACTCTACATGGAGCGGACGGCGCACGGTGAGGACCCCTGGTCCGGCCACATCGCATTCCCGGGCGGCCGGGTAGAAGATCAGGATCCCGACCTCAAGCACACTGCCGA
>JASLMQ010000917.1 GCA_030746455.1 Candidatus Latescibacterota bacterium | reverse complement strand
GCATAGACTTCACCGAGATGGTCGGGATCGCGCCCATCGTGCGTCTTCCGGTACCGATCGATCAGGGAGCCCATCGCGCACAGGCGGTCCCGCGTGACCACTTGTTCGAACGCCGGATCGGACCTGTCGGTCCATTGTCCTGTTGCCTCGAGGTGCTCCTTCAGATCCGCCTTCGCCAGGTCCGGTCCCGGATCCATCTTACGAATGCTGCTAAGGGTCTCGTGAGCTCCGTCGAACAACCTGCTCGCGGACCGGAAGCGCCCCCCGTGCATCCGCTCGTAGCCCTTCTCGAAGGCATCCAGTGTCCTTTGTACCGTGTTGAGCGCCCGCCGACGTTCTTCGGTCAGGTCGCCGTCGTACGTACGGGATTCCGCTACGTCGTGCCTGGTACCTCCAGTGACCCTTTCCTGGGTCCAGGCGTCGTCATCCGGCTCCAGGGGTGTGACCTTCCCCGCCCGATCCACCAGCCAGCTGCCTCGTTCACCTTCGCCAGACAGCTCTCCCTGGGTCCCCTGGACGATCAGCCAGCCCGAGTCACCGGCAACAGCGATCCCCTCGGGGTGGATATCGTCGGGCAGCGGCCACGATTTCTCGCTCGATCCGTCGATTCGGACACGCCAGATGCGGCTCCGCATCAGAGGCACATCTCGTGTGCCGATGAAGGCCCAGTCCAGTGGCGTGTAGCGCAGCCCGTGCTGCAGGCACACCAGCTCTCGTCCGTCAGACAGGAAGAGAAGGTCTCTGGCCTCACCGAGGAACGACCGGATCCGCGCGGCACCGGAGCCATCTCCCCCGTCGACCCAGATCTCGGTCAGTAAGGTTGAGGGCGTGCCCAGCGGGACGGTCCACGCCGTCTTCTCGCCATCGGGAGACCTGACCACCTCCGACGCAAAACTCAGTGGCGGCCTAAGTAGAATCGACGAGAACACCAATCCAACGCCGACGACAAGCACCCATGGAACAGGCGAACGCGATCGCATATATCTCATTCCGCTACTCCTCTATTGATCCGAAACAGATCGCCTAACCCTGATTGCACGCAGACTCGGCTGTCATTCCGAGCGCGTTACCCTACGCTGTTTCGGCCTACCTCCTCCGTTCAGTGCGCGAGGAACCCCTGCACGTACCCGATCGCCGACAGGCCAACGGTACGCCGAGCGCTCCGTGTGATCGATTCGGCCACCGCCTGCCCATTGCCCTCAACACAGGGATCCCTCGATCCGCTCCCTTCTCCTTCGCGCCCACAGAGGCCCCAAAGGCCCAGGGCAAAGGCTCCTCGGAATGACAGTGTGGTCGCGTGGAGGAACCGCCCAACTCACGTCTCAATTTCCAATGCTTCCCGAGTCCCCCCCGGGCCTGGTGCCTACTCCTCCACCCGAAATATCGTCTCCCGTCCCGTAACCGTCCCACTGTTCATATCCGTCACCTCCACCCGTAGCTCGTACCGACCGGCACGACTGTCTCCCAGATCGAGCTCCACGTAGGCGGCCTCCGATTCTCCCAGGCCGACCTGCTCGAATCCCACAGCCACTTCCTCACGCTTCTTGCCGGTGAAAGTCTGCGCGAGCTGCGCGACTATGCCGCCAAGACCTGTTCCTCCCTTCGGACGGACCGTGTACTGAACCTGGTACCGGGTCTGTCCGTATGCGTCCCGGGTCAGGTTGTAGATCTCGAAGTACACATAGACGCTCAGACCCTTCCTGAAGGTTCGTGTGGGGAGCGGGATCACGTGGAGCCCCTGCTTCGCGAACTTCCCCTCCTCCTGGCTCTCGACGATGCGCCAGGCCAGCTGCAGATCGCTCAGCATCAGCTCTTCCGTCGCATAGTCCTTCACCACCACGCTCTTGCGATAGATGCCCAGACGTCCGTTGAGCCGGTTTCTGGCTCTCACCTCCATCCGATACACGCCAGGAGGGACCTCCAGCCGTGCGACATCCGGCACAAATGCGCCTCTCGTCCTGCGATCTCCTGACGTCCTGTAGACCAGGTGGCCGGCGGTACGAAACACCGTGTCGGCATCCGACGCGACCAGCGCGGCTTGTCGAGATACCACCAGCTCTGTCCGGTCCTCCTCAGGACGGTACCGGGCCGACGCGTTCGGCATCCCGTAATAGACCTCCAGGGCTCTGGATCCCTCTGATCCCCGGAAGTCCGCGATGTCGAAGTAGAACTCGTAGGGTTGGGCCTCGTACTCAGGTATGTAGTGGTCCGGCACGGCTGCGGCTGCTCGACGGTGTACCGTCCCGGGTGCGTATCTGGCGAATCGCCGAAGCTGCTCCAGTTCCATGTCCGGAGCCAGAGGCATGGGCGCGTAATCAAATATACCTTTCAAGGTCTCGTCGGTGAAGGTGATCTCGATTCCACCTCCGATGCGGGTGTAGACCCACGATTCCCAGGGAACGTTGCTCAGGTCGCCGCGAGAAGTGGTAACCGGCTGGAACTCCGTCAGTTTGTACCAGTACTCTGATTCCCCCTCACCGGTGTCTACACTGTCACCGTCTGCTTCCTCTGCTGCTTCGCCGAATCCTAGAACGAGACTCGCTTCCTCCTTCTCTCGGAAATCCACGTCGGTGGCGTCATAGCTCCGGTCCACATCCATCTGACCGGCGAAAGTCTTGCTGCGCACGGGATAGACTGTCCCGATGAAGGTCTTGCCAGCGGCTTCGGCACCATAGAGCTCCAGTGCCATCAACTCCTTCACCCGCTGCACGTCCAGGCTTTGCTCTGCATTCGTCATCCTGGAGCTGGTCTTGTGATCCGGCTCTCCGAACCGGATATAGACCTCGCCTCTCCTGTCCCAGGGCTTCTTTCCGCGCGCGAAGTGCGTGCGGGAGTACCACACCCTTCGGTAGTGCTCGAGCAGACGCTCGTTCACCGGCGTCGAGAGATCGGGATCTCGGCCGTTCCAGAAGCTCACCAGGAAGGTCTGCATCTCCTCCCGAGACAGACTCCTGTACTCTCGGTACTCATCCCTCGAGGAAATCAGCTCGACGTCTTCGTAGAGCTCCCTTTCCTCCGCGTCGATTTCCGATAGGTACCTGTCAAACATCTCCAGCGCCAGCTCTGGCTTGTCTCTCTTCACACAGGCCTGCGCGACAATGGGGAACAGTCCGATCGCCTCGGGATGCTGCTGCGCGAATCCCAGGAGCGTGTCCACGATTCGGTCGTACTCCTTCAGCTCCAGGTAGGCCACCCCGAGTCGTCGAACGACCTCGGGATCGTCCGGCTGCATCGACAGGCACTTTGCGTACCAAACGATGGCATTTTCGTGCTCCTCTGCGAAGTCCGAGTACCAATCCCCCATCATCATAGTCGCGTCTGCTCGGTCCGGATCGATCTCCAGCACCTCCTCGAGCACGTGCTTGGTATCGTGCTCGCGCAGCTTGTATCGAATCTGCGCCATCTGGTGCCGGGCGTCTGCGAAGGTCGGGTCCTTTATCCAGGCGTCGCGGAAGTAGTCGATGGCCATGTAGCGCTCATAGGGTCGCTGGAGATACACAAGCCCCATTCCGTAATAGGCCCGGGCCAGCGTCTTCCTCTCGCCCAGGTGCACAGCCCGGTCGAACGCATCCTTCGCCCGATCGACTTCCCCTTCAGCCAGACGTGCGTGGCCCAGAAGAAGGAAGGCGTCGGCATCGTCCGGATCCTGATGGGTGATGCGCTCCAGAAGCTCAACCGAGCGCTGTGCCTCTCCGGCCTCCAGTTTCTCCTCGGCGGCCGTCTCAAGCGAATCCAGAAGCACCGGAGAGATCTCTGTGGTGCGAACCCCGTCCAGCGGCACGCCTGTCTGGAGGCAGCCTCGGTGCCAGAGGCAGACCAGCTCCGGGCCGGGCGCGGGGGAGTCTGGCAGGTAAAGATAACTGATCGCACGCCCTTCATCGGGATCGGCAGGACAGTGGCAGAACGTGGAGATTGTCCTGGCCGTCTCCACCCCACTGCGACGACGCGTCGGCCCGGGTATCGTCTGGATCCAGGAGGCAAGGGAATCGAGGTCCGCCGGATAGGTTCCCGCATGTGCGGAAGCGTACTGATGCACCAGATGCGCAAGTACCAACATGTGTTCTTGACAGATCAACTGCCTTTGCTCCTCGAGCCTCAGATCGTACCAGCTCTCGAGCATCCGGACATAGGGGGAGCAGTCCTCTTTGCCGAGGTCGGGTCCCCCGGGCCCACCTCGGAGTGCTCCGAAGTGACGAATCCCTCTCTTGCACGCCTCACGTGCGGCGTCACGGTCTCCCTCGCGCAGCTCCTTCCGGGCCCGAGCGACCTCGTTAATGGCACGATCTACGAGCGTGAGCAACCGCCTGCCTTCACGCAGACCTCCCCGATCGTGGCCATCGGCGATCTGCACTTGGCCGGAAGGCGCAGCGCTTTCCGGCGGCCCCCCGGGAAGAGAGGCATCCTCGATAAGAGATCCGTCAAGGCCAAGGGAGATCCACCTTGCGCCGGATGGGTCCGGCAGACGGCAACCGATCCGGCCCGTCTCTGACGACCAGCGCATTGGGCCTTCGACACGTCCCTCGAACACCCGAGCCGCCACGCCGTCCCGACCCACAGCCCAGACGCCCCGATCTCGACGGTCGAGAAGATCTCCAAGGTACCCCTGCACAGCCAGCCGGTCTCCACCGGGGGACACGGCAATCCCCACTGGCTGCAGGTCTTCGGGAATAGGCCAGAGCCGCTTTGGTGAACCGCCCAGTCCCACGCGCCAGACCCGGTTGCGAACCAACGGGAACTGGACTGGTCCCACCAGATGCGAACCGAACGCCGTGGTGACAAGGCTGTGCTCGAGGAAGACGACTCCCTCGCCGTTCGCGATGAACTGAAGATCACTCGCCTCTCCCAGGCAGGCTGCGATCTGCCTGGGACGGGCGCCGTCGGCAGCTGAGGCCCAGATCTCGGTCAGGAGTACGGCGGGCCGTCCATGGGTTACCGTCCAGGCTACATCCCGGCCGTCAGGAGATCGAGCGCATTCAGCTGCCTGGAGTGGGAAGGCCAGACAGAGCAGAGCAGGGATCGCCACTCCCACACGGAGCATCCCCCAGGTTGGGGAACGCTCCGGCCTCCCGGCCATAGCAGCCCGTTGAAAAACTGAGATTCATGCCACATTGTCTGTTGTTTTCCCGCGAGGAAGGTACTAT
Organism: Candidatus Latescibacterota bacterium; assembly: GCA_030746455.1. The sequence continues at coordinate 73 of JASLMQ010000917.1, read as the reverse complement.
GATGGAGTAGGTACCGAACCGAAGCGGGGAGATGAGAACATGGCGATGGGAAATCGCGGACGTCAGAAGCAAG
>JASLMQ010000916.1 GCA_030746455.1 Candidatus Latescibacterota bacterium | reverse complement strand
CCTCAATCTCTTCGGCGGCGGACGGTCCAGCCAGCACCTGCTCGAGCATCCCGAGGGATTCCAGGTCCGCAGGGATGGATCGCACTGGCCCGAGGGCTGCTACGTCAACCCGTCCAATGTCTCGCGGATCCAGGAGATGATCGACCGCGTGGTCGAGCTCGGGTTTGAGGGCTACTTCGTTGACGAGCCGACCCCCTTGCGGGGCTGCTTCTGCCCGTCGTGCCGCGCGAAGTACGGCGAGTGGTACGACGAGGATCTGATGGGGGCACCGGAGGCATCGCAGGACGCCTTCCGGCAGCGTTGCGTCGTCGACTACGTCGAGACCATCTCGACCTACTGCAAGGCCAGCCACCCCGACCTGGAGACCATGTGCTGCCTCATGCCCGTGGACGAATCCATGTGGGAGGCCGCCGGCGAGCTCGAGGCCCTGGACAACCTGGGAACCGACATCTACTGGGTGAACAACGACCGGGACGTGGAGGAGATGCGCCCGCTCCTGCGCAACATCGAGGCCATCTGCAGGCGGCGTGGGAAGATTCATCACGAGTGGCTTCAGTGCTGGAAGGTTCGGGCGGGCAAGGAAGGACGCGTTCTGGATCAGGGAAAGATCCTGGTCGAGGAAAACCCCGACGCGCTCTACGTCTGGGCCTGGGAGGCCCAGATCGGCACCACGGAGACCTGTGACAACCCGGCCGAAGCCTGGGCCCAGGCCTGCGAGGTCTTTCGTCTCGCGAAGGCAGACGCATAGCCCAGCGACGTGTCGGACCCGAGACGACGGACCGTGGACCACAGACCACGGCACCCCCATCGCGCGACGTGTTCGGCGATGTCTGTGGTCTATCGTCCGTCGTCTGTCGTCCGCCTCCTGCCTACTTACCGAATCTGAAGTGAATAAATGCGCGCCCTTTCGAGGGTGAACCGTATCCGGCTGGGCCAAAGGCCCTTCAGGGACGACCCTCCCTGCCAACGGACCACGTGTTCCACGCTGTCTCCAGTGAAGGGGTCGCAGTCTCCCCCTTCAAAGCCTTCCCGGACCCGACCCTCCAGGTCAAGCAGCTCGCCGCGGATACTGCCCTCCGCCTGGGCATTGATCACCAGCCGATCCCCTGTGGAGTACAGGGGCTTGGTCAACAGCGTTGGCGTACGCCCCATCTGCAGGTGCCGGTCGGACATCTTGGGTGCCGCGATAGACACGAACCGATCTCTCGGCAGAGATGCCAATCCGATGGTGCCCCCCCGACCCGACTGTCCGTGAGCCCCCTCTGAGCCACTCAGGTAGAACCGAATCTCGTCGCCATGCACGACCACGGATCGGACAAATACCATGCCGGCGTTCCACGAGCCCTTGGGCCCCAGAGGAATGAAGGGCTTGCGGGCCGGCGTACGTTGCCAATTGAGTCCATCGCGGCTGGAGATCAGCTCCACGTCGATCGTATCGGAGACCCCGAGCCCGGAAGTAGTGAACCGGTGGAGAAACCCGATATACATGCCCTCATACGCCAGGCCGCTCATCTCGTAGAAGGAGAGATCGAAGGGGTCTTCCCGATCGGGGGCAAGGATCAGCTCAGGCTGGGTCCACTCACAGAGATCCGTGCTGAAAGCCGTGTAGATCCATCGGGCGGTCCGCTGTCCCTGCGACATCATGAACTTGCTGCCTTTGTACTGGTTGCGGGTGAATGTGATGTACCGGCGGTTCCACGGATCGTAGACGAAGTGGCTGCATTCATCCCCGACCCTGGGGACCGTAGGTCCCTTTGTCCAGTGGACGCCGTCGGGTGAGTAGATGGGGCTCATCGGCCTGTGGCTGTCAAAGCCCTTGTACCGCCTTTCCGGATCGGCCTCGTCGAGATCCTTGAAGACGAACTTGCTGTCCTGCCCCGATGAAGGGTGGGGGAGGCTTCGGACCACGTTGGTGCCCTCGTAGCCGAGAATATCACACACTCCCAGTGCCGGTTTGTCCCAGCAGATGCCATCGGCTGAAGTCGCATAGAGAACATACCATCCCAGATTGTTCTTGTAGCCATCCACGTGCTTGCCGAAATAGCCGCGGGATCCATGGGAGTGGTACCACATCTTCCAGACCTGTTCCTGCTCGTCGAACAGGACGATCGGGCAGGCGACCTGATGGATCCCGTCCAGTCCCTCCCACGGCTTATCGCCAACGACGATGGGATTCCCGTCGTGCAGCTCGGGCTGGTGGTGTTCTCGAGTGACGTACTGCGTGGCCTTGATCACCACGCCGGGGATCGAGGTCGTGGGCTCCTCACCTTCGCCGCGGGCCCCGA
>JASLMQ010000915.1 GCA_030746455.1 Candidatus Latescibacterota bacterium | reverse complement strand
CGGCATCCTGGATGGCGGCGTCGATCGAGTTGTACAGATTGGTCGGGAACGGCTCGAGCAGGATGCGTCCCTGTTCGTAGGCCTACACCTCCCGGGTCATGTCCAGCAGGTTTTCGAGCTTCTTCCCTCCCTGGTAGATCGCCTCGAGATACTGCGGGACCTTCACGCTGCCCTGGAGGTCGTCATAGTCCTCGATCAGGATCTGAGAGAAGGCGATGATCGGGGTAAGAGGGTTGCGCAGCTCGTGCCGGACGAAGGAGTCCCACTCGGCGCGCAGCTCGCGCATTCGGGCCTCCAGCGCCTTCCGCTCCGAGATGTCGAACGCCGTCTCGATGTAGATCCGCTCCTGCCCCCGCTCCACGATGCGCAGATGGATCCCCACCGGAACCTTCCCGGCATCCTTTCGAACCAGGCTCATCTCCCTGCCGCTCAACTCCTCGCCCCCGGCATCCTCCAGTTCCTCGCTGATCGCGTCCCAGGATTCGGAGTGCACCGCGTCGTATTCCTCTTCGAAAAGCTCTCCGGCGGCGAAGCCCGTTAGCTCGTAGGCCTGTCGGTTCGCCTGATAGATCCGCCCTGAATCGGGGTCGCCGATGAAGACGGCATCCCCGATGCTCTCGAAGAGGTTGCGGTACTCCTGCTCGAGGACCTTGATCTCGCTCAGATCGCGAAGGCGGACCAACAGGAAGCTGGACTCTGCACCCTCCATGGGCCTGATGTCCAGCATCATCGCGACCGCGTCTCCTCCCGACGTCTGTACCAGTACCTCATCCTCGGGCATCGGCGTGCCCTCGAGCACGCCCCGGAGGATCACGTCGAAAACCGACCCGTGCCTCCCCATCAGCAGGTCTTGCACCCGCTTTCCCTTCATCTCCTCGGCGGAATGGCCCAGCACATCCTCGCAGCGGGAGTTGGCGATCTTGACCTCTCCCTCCTCGCCGATCATCAGCAGCAGATCGGGTGCAGCGTCGAACAGGTGCCTGTAGAAGCTGCTGGATTGCTCCAGGGCTGTGTCGTCTGGTTCACTCACCGATTCGTCTCCTATTGGCGGTCGCCCTTCGCATCAACTGGGCCCTCATTGAAGAAGAATCCGGGTTTCCGGACCCTTGCACCAGATCTGCTCCCTCCTCCCAAACCCGTCGGCCTTCTCCCAGGTTTGGTGGACAATTTTCATTTTTCAATTCTCAATGCTTCTCCGCTCTCCCTCCCACTCCCCATCTCCCGCCGTTATAGGTAGTGCGTCTCCAGCTCTCCCTTCAGATACTCGAACGCCTCCTTCGGCGTGTCCACGAACCGGAACAGATCGAGGTCCTCCGGGCTGACCATGCCCCGTCTAACCATGGCCTCGAAGTTCAGGAGCTCTCGCCAGTAGTCCGATCCGTAGATCGCGATCGGGACCCGCTTCTCCACCTTCCGTGTCTGCAGAAGGGTAAGCACCTCGAGCAGCTCGTCCAGGGTACCGAAACCGCCAGGGAAGATGGCGATAGCCTTGGACAGATACACGAACCAGAGCTTGCGCATGAAGAAGTAGTGGAACTCGAAGTTCAGCTCCTCGGAGATGAAGGGATTGGGGGCCTGCTCGAAGGGCAGGCTGATGTTCAGGCCGATCGACTTGCCCCCGGCGTCGATCGCCCCCCTGTTGGCCGCCTCCATGATCCCCGGGCCGCCTCCGGAGCACACCACGAAACGCCGCCCGTTCGCCAGCTTCAGCGACCACGCCGTGAGAAGCCGGGCCAGTTCGCGCGCGTCGCGGTAGTAGTCGGACATCTCCCGCGCCGTCTCCTGGACGGTCGCATCGCGCTTCAGCCGGGGTCCTAGGCGTTTGGCCGCCTTCAGGCGTCGATCTATCGCCTTCTGGGACTTCGCTGCCTCCTCCGGCGACGGAATCCTCGCCGAGCCGAAGAAGGCGATGGTGTCCCGCACCCCCTCCTCCCTGAATCGCCTGAGCGGCTCCAGGTACTCGGACAGCATCCGCAGGGTGCGGGCCTCTGGGCTGTTCAGGAAGTCGAGATTCTTGTAGGCTTTTTCGGAACGTGTGCCGCCCAAAGGCATTGGCAGACTCTCTATAACACTTTGAAAATACAGGCGTTGAGCTACAGATATCCAGTCATGATACTCCGAAACTCCGGCGATGTCAACCCCTTTCGTTGCCCCGGGGATCCAAAGCCCCGAAAAGCCTTGCTTTTCCCCCCCGGACATGCTACAATCCACCCGACCGCCGGCCAACCCGAGCCCGCCAACGTGGGAGGTGGGAATGCCCTGTTACACAACACTTTGGACCTATCCCTGGGATCTGCACGACGCCGGGGCGGAGGCCGCCGTCCGATCCATGAAGGATGAGATCGGCCTCGACGGCGTTAGTCTGGCCGCCGCGTATCACACCTTCGAGATGCTCAGACCCCGCTCGCAGGACCGGCTCCTGCTCCAGGCGCAACAGGCGGCGGTCTATTTTCGGCCGCAGCTGGACCTCTACGATGACACGCGGATCAAGCCCCACGTGAGCCCCCTGATGGGCGACGCGAACTGGTATGCCGAGGCGGCCGAGGCGGCAGGGAAGGTGGGAATCGATCTGGTCGCCTGGACCGTGTTCCTCCACAACTCCTACCAGGCCGGGCTGCATCCAGAATGCGCGCAGGTCTCCTGCACGGGTGACATCAGCACTGCCGTGCTCTGCCCCGCCAACCCGGACGTCCGGGCCTTTGCCGCCGCTCTCGCCAGAGACATGGGTGCCAACTACGGAATCGCTCTGCTGGAGTGTGAGTCGCTGGCCTACGGAGGCTTCGGTCACATCCACTACCACAGCAAGTACGGCGTCGAGCTGGGACCGACCGACCGGTTCGCGCTCTCGCTCTGCTTCTGCTCGGCCTGCCGGGAGGCCGCGCGAGCGTCCGGTCTCGACCCCGATGGGATCGGCCGTGATCTCGAGACCCGGGTCAGGCACGCGCTCCTCGCCGGCGGTTCCATCCCGGGCACCCCGGAACAGCTGGTGGGCGACGTCCCCGGGCTCGGCGACTACGTGCAGATGCGCGAAGACACAGTCGCCTCCCTGCTTCGGGAGGTACGCGATGCCGCTGGAGTCCCGGTATCCTTCATCTTCATGGGCGACCGCCTCACCAGTGGGGGCGACCGCAAGCGCATGGCCGATGTGGCCGACTTCGTGGAGACGCTCTCCTACACCAGCGATCCCCTGCGTACGGAGCAGACGATATCCGGCCTCCTGCCCGACGTGCCGTCTGCGGACCGTCTGCTCGTGGGCCTACAGGCCTATCCGCCGGCCTCGCCCGATGCCGACACCCTAAAGGCCAACGTCGTCTCTGCAATGGGACTCGGCATCCGACGATTCTCCTTCTACAATTTCGGCATCATGCCGCCCGCCAACCTCGACTGGGTCCGCGAGGCCGTCGAGGCGGCGCGTGGCCCAACGCCGGCCTGAGAAGGTTCCACATCCGGAGAGGTGAACCTGTGAGATACCATCTCGCGCTTGCCATCCTCCTGTTGGCCCTCGGTACCACCGCTGCGGCAGACAATGAAGGCCAGGTCCGTCGGCTGCGGCTGGACGGCCCCATCGGGCCGATGACGGCCGATGTGGTGGACCGGGCGGTCGCAGAGGCCGAAGAGACCGGGTCGGCCTGTCTCGTGATCGAGGTGGACACCCCGGGCGGCCTGGACACGGCCATGCGCCAGATCGTGAAGCGCATCCTGAGTGCCGACGTGCCCGTGGTGGTCTACGTCTCGCCTGGTGGCTCGCGGGCGGCTTCGGCCGGGGCGTTCATTGCCATCGCCGCCCACGTGGCCGCGATGGCACCCGGCACCAACATCGGGGCGGCCCATCCGGTGCAGATCGGCGGCGCCATCGCGGACAGCACGATGTCCGACAAGGCCACCAACGATGCAGCCGCCTATATCCGAGCGCTGGCGAAGAAGCGGGGCCGCAACCCTGACTGGGCCGAAGAGGCGGTTCGCGAAAGCGCATCCATCACCGCCGAGGAGGCGCTCGCCGAGAACGTGGTTGACCTGGTGGCTCCCACCCTTCAGGCCCTGGTCGACTCGCTCGACGGCAGGGAGGTCGAGGTCCTGTCCGGGCAGCGACGGATCGAGACCAGGGGACGCGCGATCATCGACATCGAGATGCGACTGCGCGAACGCGTGCTCTCCCGGCTT
>JASLMQ010000914.1 GCA_030746455.1 Candidatus Latescibacterota bacterium | reverse complement strand
TTGAGCGAAGGCGAGATCCGGGAGGACCTGGATCGGTTCCTCGAGATCTGCGGGAAGGTCATCCGCGAGAACGTGCACGACAGGGGAATGCTCGAACAGCTCTCCGAAAAGCTCGCCCGGACCCGGGCCCTCAGCCTGATCGAGGACCGGCACGACTCGGGCCAGGCCGATCTGCTGCCCGATACCTCCGACGAGAGGGCGGCCCGGGAGCGTTTCGCCGAGAAGGTGGCCCGCAATAAGCGGCTCATACTCCGGGCCATACGTGAATGCGATCCCCGGCTCGAGGCCCTCATCGAGAAGGAGCGGTTCCCCTCACCTGCCGAGAAATCGGAGGCGCAGCCCGGCCCGGTACCAAGCAAGCCCCGGGGCGGCGCACGGGATCTCATTCTCAAGACCTGCTACGCGGTCACCTTGCTTTTCATGCTTCTCCTGGTCTACCTGGTGCTCCTTCAGAATGTCTGATCGGGAATCCCCACAGGGAAGCTGGCTTCGACTCGCCTGCGGTCGTCCCCACTGAGGTCGCAGGCATTTCTATAGGGTCTTGACCGCGCCCGTATCGACCGGCAATTGGCTCTGAACACCGGAACTCAACCTAACCCGACTTTCTGTTTTTCGCGTTCTCCGCGTCTTTCGTAGTTCCGGTCTTCTCTGTCTAGGGCCGACGCATCCGACACCGAATCCAATGCCCAAACGCACCGACATCCAGAAGATCATGCTCATCGGGTCGGGCCCGATCGTGATCGGGCAGGCCTGCGAATTCGACTATTCGGGGACCCAGGCCTGCAAGGCCTTGAAGGAAGAAGGCTACACCGTCGTGCTGGTCAACAGCAACCCCGCCACGATCATGACCGATCCCGAGATGGCGGATCGGACCTACGTCGAGCCCGTGACGCCCGATGTGTGCTCGGCGGTCATCGAGCGCGAGCGTCCCGACGCCCTGTTGCCCACGCTTGGGGGGCAGACGGGGCTGAACGTGGCCATGGACCTCCACCGCGAGGGCGTTCTGGACCGATTCGGGGTGGAGATGATAGGCGCCAAGCCCGATGCCATCGAGAAGGCCGAGAACCGCGAGCGCTTCCAGAAAGCGATGACGCGCATCGGGCTGGACTGCCCCAGAGGCGGCTTCGCCTACACCATGCCCGAGGCCAGGGAGGTGGTACGGGAGATCGGCTACCCGGCCATCATCCGGCCCTCCTACACGCTGGGAGGGACCGGCGCAGGGACCGCCTACAACGCCGAGGAGTTCGAAGAGGCTGCCGCGGCCGGTCTCGACCTGTCCCCCACCAGCGAGATCCTGATCGAGGAGTCCGTCATCGGGTGGAAGGAGTACGAGCTCGAGGTGATGCGCGACCTGAAGGATAACGTGGTCATCATCTGCTCGATCGAGAACTTCGATCCGATGGGCATCCACACGGGCGACTCGGTAACCGTGGCCCCGGCTCAGACCCTCACGGACAAAGAGTACCAGATGATGCGCGACGCGTCCCTCGCCGTGATTCGCGAGATCGGCGTCGAAACGGGCGGGTCCAACATCCAGTTCGCCGTCGACCCCCGCACGGGTCGCATGGTCATCATCGAGATGAACCCACGCGTCTCCCGAAGCTCCGCCCTCGCGTCCAAGGCGACGGGCTTCCCCATCGCCAAGATCGCGGCAAAACTCGCGATGGGATACACGCTGGACGAGATCCAGAACGACATCACCCGCGAGACCCCTGCGTCCTTCGAACCCACGATCGACTACTGCGTCGTGAAAATCCCACGATGGACCTTCGAGAAGTTCCCGCAGACCCAGGACCTGCTCGGTACGCAGATGAAGTCCGTGGGTGAGACGATGGCCATCGGCAGGACCTTCAAAGAGGCGCTGCAGAAGGGCCTTCGCTCCCTCGAGATCGGCCGCTCCGGCTTCGGTGCGGACGGCAAGGACCCCGACCTGGACACCCTCGACCGGGTCTCGATGGAACACCGGCTGCGCGTCCCGAACTCGGGCCGCATGTTCACCATCAAGACGGCCCTGGCATCGGGTATGAGCCCGGACGAGATCCACGAGATGAGCGGGATCGACCCGTGGTTCCTCGAGAACCTCCGGCAGATCGTAGAGCTGGAGCGGGAGCTGGCCGCACTGGTGGACTAGACCGCGAGATCGGATCGCGTAACAACACGGTGGACCTGCAACACGCAATCGCGCACACGCATACTGAGATCTATGCCAAGCCGACAGAACAGCCTCGACGACCTTCGGGCCCGAATCAGCCGCGACGTGCTCCACAATGCCAAGTCGCACGGCTTCAGCGACCGGCAGCTTGCCCACCTGTGGAAGACAGACGAGTGGACCGTACGCGCGTTCCGGAAGGAGCTGGGCGTCACCCCCGTCTTCAAGACCGTGGACACCTGCGCTGCGGAGTTCGAGGCCTACACGCCCTATCACTACTCGACATACGAGACGGGCAACGAGGCCCAGAGGTCCGAGCGTGAGAAGATCATGATCCTGGGCGGGGGCCCGAACCGGATCGGCCAGGGCATCGAATTCGACTACTGCTGCGTGCACGCCTCCTTCGCCCTGAAAGAAGACGGTTTCGAGACCATCATGGTCAACTCCAACCCCGAAACCGTCAGCACGGACTACGACACCTCCGACAAGCTCTACTTCGAGCCGCTCACGGCCGAGGACGTGCTCAACATCGCCGACATCGAGCAGCCCGATGGGGTCATCGTCCAGTTCGGCGGGCAGACACCCCTCAACCTGGCACGGGATCTCGAGCGGGGAGGGCTCAACATCGTCGGCACGTCTCCCGACAGCATCGACCTCGCCGAAGACCGTCGCCGGTTCGGCGCCCTGATCGAGCGGCTGGGCATCCGACAGCCCGAGAACGGGACCGCCACCAACGTGGACGAGGCCGTTGCCATCGCGGAGCAGATCGGCTACCCCGTTCTTGTCCGCCCCTCCTACGTCCTTGGCGGGCGGGCGATGGCCATCGTCTACGAGCAGGAGGCGCTCCTCACCTACATGCGGGAGGCCATCCAGGCCTCGCCCGAC